>DAIUEK010000143.1:0-5542 GCA_036845165.1 Vicinamibacterales bacterium
GGCAGATCCCGAGGACCGTGAAGGTGATGGCCTTCCGCTGGCGGCCGGAAATCATCGTCCGATCAGGATAGCCGAACCGGGCCGCCAGCTGAGCCCTTCCGCGGGGGCTATTCGCCTTATACAATTGAAGGTCATGTTTACGGGTCGCATCTCCGTCATGGGCCGCCTGGCCGCCCTCGTCTGCACCCTCGCGGTCCTCCCGGGCTGTGCGCTGGTGAAGCACAAGGCCGTCGGCATGGTGGCCAGCACGCTCACCTCGAGCGGCGACGTGTTCACCAGAGACGACGACCTGGAGCTCGTCGGCCAGGCGATTCCGTTCGGCCTCAAGCTCTACGAGTCGCTGCTCGACTCGGCGCCGAAGAACAAGGACCTCCTCCTCGCGACCTGCAGCAACTTCACCCAGTATGGCGTCGCGTTTCTCGAGACCGATGCCATGGTGCTCGGCGAGGCCAGGCACCATGACGAGGTGACGCACCTCAACGACCGGGCGTTCAAGCTCTATATGCGGGCGCGGGGCTATTGCCTGCGCGGGATGGAGGTGCGCTTCCCGGGGATCGAGGCGAAGCTCCAGAGCGACCCCGTGGCGGCGCTCGCGAAGGCGCGCAAGGCAGACGTCCCGCTGCTCTACTGGATGGCGGCGTCGTGGGGATCGGCGATGGGGCTCGGTCTCGACAAGCCCGATCTCATCATCGACGCCCCGACGGTCCGCGCGCTCGCGGAGCGGGCGCTCGCGCTCGACGAGTCGTGGAGCAAGGGGGCCATCCACGAGATGTTCATCTCGCTCGACAGCCTGCCCGAGGCGCTCGGCGGAAACCCGGAGCGCGCCCGGGAGCACTTCACGCGGGCCGTCGAGCTCCAGCACGGCCTGTCCGCCGGGCCGTATGTCGCCCTGGCGACCGGCGTCGCCATGCCGGCGCAGGATCGCGCCGAGTTCGAGTCCCTCCTCAACCAGGCGCTGGCGATCGATCCCGAAAAAGATCCCTCGACCCGGCTCGTCACGCTGGTGCAGCAGCGGCGCGCGCGCGCGCTGCTCGATCACATCGATGCCATGTTCACGAAATGAGAGGCCCCATGTCCGCACTGAAACGGTTTCTGCTCCTCGCAGGCGCCGCCCTTGCCATCGCTCCCGTATTCGCGGCTCCCGTGGAGATCAAGCTCGCCACCCTCGTCCCCGCCAACACGACGTGGCACAAGGCGCTGCTCGACATGGGAAGCACCTGGAACAAGGACACGGAAGGACGCGTGACGCTGACGGTCTATCCGGGCGGCACGCAGGGAGACGAAGCGACGACCCTCAAGAAGATGCGTCCGGGCATCGACACGCTGCAGGCGTCGTTCCTCACGGTCGCCGGACTCGGAGAGCTCGACGAGGCCTTCAACGTCTTCGCGATGCCCTTCTTCCTGGAGACGCCCGACGAGGAGATGGCCGTCGAACAGAAGCTCACGCCGCTGCTCGAGCAAAAGCTCCAGGTCAGGGGCTTTCATCTTCTCTGCTGGGGAACCGGCGGCTGGGTGGAGCTCTTTTCAAAGAAACCGCTCCACTCGCTGGCCGACGTGAAGGCCGCGAAGCTGTTCACGAGCAAGGGCTCCGACAAATGGGTCCAGTGGTACGTCGCCAATGGATTCCATCCCGTCGCGCTGCTCCCGTCCGACATCCCGCCGCAATTGAAGCTGTCGACCGGCCTCATCGACACCGCGCCGTTCCCGGCGTACCCCGCGCTGAACCTCCAGATTTTCCGCGACGCCAAGTACATGCTCGACGTCCACATCGCGCCACTCACCGCCGCGCTCCTCATCTCGAACAGCGCCTGGAACCGGATCTCGCGGGAGGATCAGTTCAAGGTGACGGCCGCCGCGCAGGCGCTCGAAAAGCGCGTCCGCGCCGAGGCGCCGAAGCAGGACGCCGACTCCGTCCAGTCGATGGTGACGAAGGGGGGCCTTCAGGTGATCACGCTCGAGCCGAAGGCCGCGGCCGAGTTCCGCGCGGCCGCGAACCAGCTGGCGACGACGATGCGCGGGTCGATGGTCCCGAACGACGTCTACGACCTGGCCGTCCAGGCGCGCGATGCCTTCCGAAAGTCCAAAGGCAAATAGCCGATGAAGGGGTTCGCCGTCCAGGCCGAGAACCGCATCGCGAGCCTGGCGCTCGGCGGGATCATGGTGATCCCGCTCGCCGAGATCGCGTCGCGGAAGTTCCTGGGTGCGGCGATTCCCGGCGCCGGGCCCTTCGCGTCCAACCTGACGCTGTGGCTCGGCATGCTCGGCGCCGCCATCGCGGCGCGCGAAGGCAAGCTCCTCACGCTCGCGACCGGCGAGTTCCTCCCGAAAGGGCGCATCAGCGCGGTCGCGCACGTGTTCGCCGGCATGGTCGGCGCGATGGTCGCCACCATCTTCACGATGGGGGGCATCGCGCTCGTCCTGAGCGATCGCCTGGCGGGGGACGTGATCGCGGCCGGCGTGCCGACGTGGGTCGCCGACCTCGCGCTGCCGATCGGGTTCGGGCTGATCGCGCTGCGGCTGGCCTGGCGCGCCTCGCCGACCTGGGCCGGGCGCGCGATCGGGGCGATCGGCATCGTGGCGGGCGTGCTGCTGAACCAGTATCGCGCCGGTCTCGTGGGGCACTCCATCGTTCCCTGGTTCCTGCTCATCGTCATCGCCGGCGTGCTGGGCGCACCGATTTTCGCGCTGCTGGGCGGCCTCGCGCTCTTCGCCTCGCTCGCGCGCGGCAACCCGCCCGTCGTCCTGCCGCTGATGGCGTACCAGGAGTTGACGACGTCCACCGGCATTGCCGCGATTCCGCTCTTCACGCTCGCGGGATTCCTGCTGGCGGAGGGCAAGTCCTCAGAGCGATTGCTGCGCCTGTTCCGCGCGTGGGTCGGCTGGGCGCCGGGCGGCACGGCGGTCGCCGCCGCCGCGCTCTGCGCGTTCTTCACGCTGTTCACGGGCGGGTCGGGCGTGACGATTCTCGTGCTCGGCGGCCTGCTCCTGCCCGCGCTCGTCGGCAACGGCTACCGCGAACGGTTTTCCATTGGACTGCTGACGGCGTCCGGATCGCTGGGGCTGCTCTTTCCCCTCTCCCTCCCGCTGATGCTCTACGGGATCGTGTCGCAGAAGGCGTCGATCGAGGATCTGTTCATCGGCGGCCTGCTGCCGGGGATCCTGATGCTGGGGCTGCTCGCGGCGCTCGGCATTCGCGAAGGCCTCGTCACGAAGGCGGAGCGGACGCCGTTCCGCCCGCGCGACGCGTTTGCGACCCTGTGGGAAGCGAAGTGGGAGCTGCTGCTACCCGTGTTCGTCGTCGGCGCGTTTCTCGGCGGTGTCGCGACGCTGGTCGAAGCGGCGCCGATGGCCGCGCTCTACACCGTGATCGTGCAGCGCTACATCCATCGCGACCTGCCGACGTGGGGGGATGTGTTCCGCGTGGCGGCCGACTGCGTCGCCCTGGTCGGCGGCGTGCTGCTGATCCTGGCGGTGGCGGCCGGCCTGACGGATTACCTGGTCTTCGCGGAGATCCCGGCGAAGCTCGTTGTGTGGACGCAGGCGCACGTGCACTCGAAGCTCGTGTTCCTGCTCGGCCTCAACGTGTTCCTCCTCGTCGTCGGCACCCTGATGGACATCTTCTCCGCCATCGTGGTGGTCGTCCCGCTGATCCTGCCGCTCGCCGAGATCTACGGCATCAACCTCGTGCACCTGGGCATCATCTTCGTCGCGAATCTCGAGCTGGGATTCCTGCATCCGCCGCTCGGCCTGAACCTGCTGCTCGCGTCCGTGCGGTTCAAGAAGTCCGTGCTGGAAGTCACGTGGGCCACGCTGCCGATGTTCGGCATCCTCGCCTTCGGCGTGCTCCTCATCACGTACGTGCCCTGGCTGACGCTGGGGATCCTGCACCTGATGGGGCGGGTTTAGTGTCAGCATAGGCGCGATGCGCGTTCGTGCCACGCTCGCGGCGGCGCTGCTCGTCGCCACGACGGCACTGCTGGCGGCCCAGCCACCCGCGCTCGGGCCGGGCGAGCGAATCGCCGACGGCGTCCTGCTCTATCGCTTCGACGATCCCGCGCTGCTGACTCCGGCGGGGCCGATCGCCGCGCAGGCGCTTCGGCTCGATCCGAGAAAGATCACGCTCGAAAGCGGCCTCGCCGGGGATCGCGTGCTCGCGCGCGAAACGGTCCAGCAGATCGCGGCCCGCCGCGGCGCGATCGCTGCCGTGAACGCAGGGTTCTTCTCGCTCGCCGACGGTCAGCGACGCGATCCTGGTGCTGCCGCGGCGGGAATGAGGTACTCTCCAGATTCCCTTTCATGGAGGACCCGGTCATGTTCCCACTCGTTCTGATCTTGCTCGTCGTCGCCGGCTTTTTCACGTTCTCGTGGTTCCGCAGCGTCCCGCAGGCGACGGTGGCGGTCATCACGGTCTTCGGCAAGTACCGCCGCACCATGCGCGAGGGGCTGAACATGAAGCTCCCGTGGGAATCGGTGTTTCAGCGGCTGTCGCTGCAGAACCGGGCGCTCCAGCTCGAGTTCCAGGCGATCACGATGGATCAGGCGAACGTAAAGTTCGCGACGATGGTGCTGTACGCCGTGGCCGGGGCGGAAGAAGAGAGCATCAAGAAGGCGATCTTCAGCTTCGCGACTCCCCAGGAATTCCAGCTGGCCCTGCAGCGGACGATCGACGGTTCCATCCGGCAGTTTGTCGCCACCACGAAGCAGTCCGACATTCTCGCGATGCGCTCCGAAATCGTGGACCACACGAAAAAGAACCTGGACCAGGTCGTCTCCTCCTGGGGCTACGTCGTCCGGGACATCCAGATCACCGACATGACCTTCGACAAGGAGATCATGGACACGATGGCGCGGGTCGTGTCGTCCAAGAATCTGCTCGCGGCCGCGGCGAACGAAGGCGCGGCGCTGCTGGTCAAGCGGACGAAGGACGCCGAGGCGGAGGCCGCCTTCAAGACCATCGGGGCCACAGCCGAGAAGACGGCCTCGTCACTGCGCGGCGAAGGTCTCGCGCTCTTCCGCCGGAACGTCGCCAACGGCATGAAGGACGCCGCCGAGAGCCTGCGGGCCGCCGGCGTGGACGCCAACTTCCTGCTCTTCCTCGAGTACACCGATGCGCTCAAGTACGTGGCCGAGCACGCACAGGGCAAGGTGATCTTCATGGATTCGGGAGCGGGCGCCAGCATGCGCGCCGTGCAGGGCATCCTGGGCATGGGCGCGGAACTGTCGCCGGTGACGCCGGCCCCCAAGCTGTAAGAGCGGCGCCGGCAGCTGGCTCTCGAGTCGACGGCGGGCCGGCGCCCTCAGCTTCAACGCATCGTCAGCTGGCCCTGCGGGGAGCGTCCTTCCACGCCCACCACTTGAGCCGCGCGGGACGCGGCTTGGGCTCCGTCGCGAAGTAGACCGCGCAGCGGAAGACATAGAGCAGGCAGCGATCTTGCTGGACGCCTCGCAAGGCGTTGCTGTGCTCGTACAAGCGCTGAGGATTCCTGCCTCGCAGATCGGCGACCCTTCTGATTCCGATCGCTCGCAGGTCTCGAGCGATACT
>DAIUEK010000144.1:0-5509 GCA_036845165.1 Vicinamibacterales bacterium
TTGTAGGTGCGGTCCTGCGACGCGCCCGGCAGCAGGAGCAGCTGCGACGTCCCCTGGCACTTGTGCATCGAGCGCGCCTCGAGACCCACCTCCGCGTAGGTGCGGCCGAGGATCGCGTCGAAGGCGGACACATCGGCGACCACCTGGTCCGGCGTTCTGGGCGGCGGCTGCGGGGCGAAGGACGTCTCGTCGGTGCAGAAGTACCGCACCGCCTGCCAGGGACGCAGGCCCTCCTTGATCTGTTCGGGGTACTTCGCGGGATCGGCGGCGGCACGGAAGGCTTCCAGCGTCAGCTTCGCCGACGCCTGGTGATGCAGTCCGCCGGCCTGTCCGCCGCAGAGAAACCCGGCGATGACATCCGGCCGGATGGTCCGGATATGCCGCACGAGATCACCCAGGATCTCGTCGTGGCCCCACTTCTCGATCGACTCCTCGACGCTGAACGAGTAGCCGAAGTCGAGTGCGCGCGTGAAATACTGCTCGGCACCGTCGAACCGGTGGACCGCGAGCAGCTCCTCCGTCCGCAGGACGCCGAGGGACTGCCCTAGCTCGGGGCCGATCTCATTCTGCCCACCGTCTCCGCGCGTCAGCGTCACGAGGGTGGCGCGCATACCTTGCCCGAGCCCAAGCCGCGCCAGCAGCCCGCTGTCCTCGTCGTCGGGATGGGCGTCGGTCTGCATGAACGTGCCGGTGCTGGCGAGCTTGCGCAGCAGGAGCTCGAGCGCGACGCTGTCGGGACGCTCGCCGACGGGGGCGACGCGTAGTTGCGCGGGGACCGTCGCTCCGGCTGACAGGACCAACAGGGCTGTGATTGCGGCGACAGAGATGAAACGAGCTTGGCGGCTGCTCATGAACTGACTATATGTCCGTCGCGCGATCCGTCGAGCCCAGTCGAAGGGCCGCGTTGATGGGCCGGCGTCACAGAACAAGGTAAGACGCTCAGTATACAATGCCGGGTGCAGCCCAGACAGGTGACCACGGTCCGCACGCCCAAGCCCGCCGCGACAAAACCGTCCCGCCCGCGACTGGCCTTCCTCCGCGGGCGCAGGTGGACGCTCTATGCCGCCATCGCGGCCGGCATCCCCCTCCTCGTCGGGTCCTTTTTCGTCGGCTACTACTACGTCCAGTTCTCGCGGCGGATCGACGCGCGGATGCACGGGGAGTTCCAGCGGACCGATCCGCGCATCTTCGCCCGGCCGCTCACGATCCGGCGCGGGCAGCGCATCACGCTGGCGCAGATGATCGATCGGCTCAACGAACTCGGATACGCACAGCGTCCGCGCGTGGAACAGCCGGGGCAATTCGCGATCGGACGCGACGCGCTGGCGATCATCCCGCGCAGCGGGGACCATCCCGGCGAGACGGTGCGCTTCACGTTCGCGCCGCCGGGGCGGATGCCGGCGCGCGCCGGACGCCCCGAGACCGCCGAAGGCAAGAACGGCGGCGGCGGGGCGCTGCAGGCGATCGAGGTCGTCGGCAAGAAACAGCCGATCGACGCCATCGCGCTGGACGCGCCGCTCATCACCGCGCTCGTCACCGAGGGGCGCGAGAAACGCCGCGACGTGCCGCTCGCCGCGATTGCCCCGCAGATGATCAAGGCGGTCATCGCCATCGAGGACCGTCGCTTCTACGATCATTCCGGCGTCGACTGGATCGGGACGACCCGCGCCGTGTTCACCAACGTCTTCGGCACCAAGAAATACCTCGGCGGCGGCAGCACCATCACCCAGCAGCTCGTGCGGAACACCTTCCTCACGCAGGAGAAGACGCTCAAGCGCAAGTTCACCGAGTGGCTCATGTCGGTCGCGCTCGAGCGGCGCCTGTCGAAGGACAAGGTGCTCGAGCTGTACCTGAACGACGTCTACCTCGGGCAGCGCGGGTCGTTCGCGATCCACGGCGTGCCGGAAGCGGCGCGGCTGTTCTTCGGCAAGGACGTCAGCAACCTGAGTCTTGTCGAGGCCGCCACGATCGCGGGCGTCATCCAGGCGCCGCCGCGGTACTCGCCGTTCAACAATCCCGAACGCGCGAAAGAGCGCCGCAATACCGTGCTCCGCGCGATGGCGGACACGGGCTTCATCAGCCAGGACGCCTCCGACCGGGCGTCACGCGAGCCGGTGCAGATCGTCGCGCGGGCGCTCGAGTCCGAAGCGCCGCACTTCGTCGACTACCTGACGCAGGAGCTGCAGGAACGCACGAAGGCGACCGGCGCCGTCGACGTGTACTCGACGCTGGATCTCCAGCTGCAGCGCATCGCGCAGGACGCCGTCCGCGAAGGGCTCATGCGCGTGGACGCGATCCTCGCGAAGCGGAAGCCGCGATTCCCGCAGGCGGCGCTGATCGCGCTCGATCCGCGGACGGGCGAGATCCTCGCGATGGTCGGCGGCCGGTCCTACAACCAGTCGCAATACAACCGCGCCGTCAGCGCCAAGCGCCAGCCCGGATCGGTCTTCAAACCGTTCGTGTACCTGGCCGCGTTCGAGCGCGCCGAGGCGGACGGGCGGACGGACATTACACCCGCGACCGTCGTCGTCGACGAACCGACCACGTTCACGTTCAACAACCAGGCATGGACCCCGACCAACTACGAGAACACGTACGACGGCCCGATCACGCTGCGGCGCGCGCTCGCCCACTCGCGCAACATCGCGACCGTCAAGGTCGCCGAGTCGACCGGCTTCGACAACGTCGCGGCGTTCTGGCGAAAGTTCGGCGTCGGCACGCCGCCGAAGGGCTATCCGTCCATCGCGCTCGGCGTCTTCGAAGTGACACCCTTCGAGATCGCCACGGCCTACACCGTGTTTCCCAACGCCGGCACGATCCGCCCCCTCCGCGCGATCAACCGCGTCGTCGGCGGCGGCAAGGAGCTGCCGATCGAGATGCCTGCCCTGAAGACGGTCGCCCGGAAGGACACGACGTTCCTCGTCACCAACATGCTGCGCAGCGTCCTCAACGAGGGCACCGCCGCCAGCGCCCGCGGGAACGGCTTCACGCTCGACGGCGCCGGCAAGACCGGCACCACCAACGACCTGCGCGACGCGTGGTTCGTCGGCTTCACGCCGGAGCTGCTCACCGTCGTCTGGGTCGGCCTCGACGACAACCAGGCGCTCGGCCTCAGCGGCGCGCAGGCGGCGCTCCCCATCTGGACGCAGTTCATGGCCCGCGCGCTCGCCGGCCACGCGAACCAGCCGTTCGACGTGCCCGCCGGCATCGTCTTCGTGGACATCGACAAGGACACCGGGAAGCTCGCCACCCCCGCCTGCCCGCACGTCTTCCGCGAAGCCTTCCTCGCCGGCACGGAGCCGACGGAGCCCTGTCCGATTCATTACTTCTAAGCGGGTGCCGGGTGCTTCGTGCCTGGGCCTGGGTGCCGGGTGCTGCGGCCGCACCCAGCACCAATGCCCAGGCACCGAGTACGCAGCACCAATGCCCAGGCATCGAGCACCCAGCACCCTTGGCGAATGCTAGAATCAGTCGTTTCAAGTTCCATTCAACTTCTGAGGTGTAAGTGAGATTCAAGGCTTTCGCGTGTGTGTTCCTGATGGCGCTGTCGGTCGGCGCGTGCCGTAAGACTCCGGCCGGTCAGTCCACGTCCACGGCCTCGGGCACCCCCGGCCAGGCCGCGACGGCGCCCGCGCCCACTGGGGCGCCCGGCCAGCTGCCGGTCGCGACCCCGCCCAAGCCGATGCCCGCGCAGCTCCCGGACGTGCTCGCCAAGGTGAACGGCGAAGCCGTGAAGAAGGAAGACTTCGAACGGATGATTCACACGATCGAGGCGCGCGCCGGCCAGCCGATCCCGCCGGACCGCCGCAACGAGATCATGCGCGGCGCGCTCGATCAGCTCGTGGTGTACACGCTGCTGTCGCAGGAGAGCAAGAGCCGCGGCATCAAGGTCGAGGACGCCGAGATCGAGGCCAAGATGGGCCAGCTCAAGTCGCAGTTCCCGACCCAGGACTTGTTCGACAAGGCGCTGAAGGAACGCGGCATGACGCTCGACAGCCTGCGCAAGGACGCGCGGGTCGATCTGAGCGTGACGAAGCTGATGGACGCGGAGGTCGCGGCGCTGCCGGGGCCGAGCGACCTGGACGCCAGGGATTTCTACGACAAGAACCCCGACAAGTTCAAGGAGGACGAGTCGGTCCGCGCGAGCCACATCCTGATCCGTGTCGACGAGAAGGCGGACGCCGCGGCGAAGAAAAAGGCGCGCGCCGAGATCGACGCGGTCCTGAAGCAGGCGAAGGCCGGTGCGGACTTCGCGGCGCTCGCGAAGGAACACTCGCAGGACGGCAGCGCCGCGCAGGGAGGGGACCTGAACTACTTCCCGAAGGGGCAGATGGTGCAGCCGTTCAACGACGTCGCGTTCTCGCTGAAGAAGGGGGAAATGAGCGGCGTCGTCACGACGCAGTTCGGGTACCACATCATCAAGGTGATCGACCACAAGCCGGGACGCGTCGTCCCGTTCGAGGAAGCCGCGCAGCAGATCAAGCAGGTCCTCAGCGAGCAGAAGAAGCAGCAGCGCGTCGAGGCGTTCATCGACGGCCTGAAGAAGAAGTCCAAGATCGAGGTCCTCATCTGAACGAGGACGTCCTGCCCGCCGCGGCCGCCGCGCTCGAGCGCGGCGAGCCGGCCGCGCTCGTGACGATCGTCCGCTCGAGCGGATCGACGCCGCAGCGCACCGGCGCGAAGATGCTCGTGTTCGCCGACGGGCGGACCATCGGGACGATTGGCGGCGGCTGCTACGAGAACGACGCGCTCGGGCGCGCGCGCGAGGCGATCGCCACCGGCACGCCGGCGCTCGTGAAGTACGACCTCAACGACGACTTCGTCCAGGAGTCGGGACTCATTTGCGGCGGGCAGATGGAGGTCTACATCGATCCGATCGCGCCCGCCCCGGCCCTGTACGTCATCGGCGCCGGCCACGTCGGCTGGCACCTGGCGCGCGTCGCGTCAGACGCCGGCTTCCGGATTCACATCGTCGACGACCGCGAGAAGTTCGCGAACGCGGAACGCTTCCCCGCCGCGGACCAGATCGTGGTCGAGGACATCGCCGGCTGGCTCCATCGCGCGGAGCTGCCGCCGTCGGCGTTCGTCGTCGTCGTCACCCGCGGGCACACGCACGACTTCGACGCGCTGCGCGCGCTGGCCGCCCGCGACCTGCGCTACCTGGGATTGATCGGCAGCCGCGCGAAAGTCGCGCGCGTGTTCGACGCGCTGCGCGCCGAAGGCATGCCCCCCGAATGCCTCGCCCGCGTCCACGCCCCGATCGGCCTCGACATCGGCGCCATCACGCCCGCCGAAATCGCCATCAGCATCCTCGCGGAGCTCATCGCCATCAGGCACGGTAAAGACGTGTCCGCGGTGTCGATGAAGTGGGCGAGGCCGGCACAACGACTGGGGTCATAAGTCTCAGGCGCCGCGGCGGCACGGCGGTGCAGGAAACAGCCTCTGTCGGATCGACTGAGCAGGTTTCCCAAGACAAGATTCGTGCTCGGAGCGCATCGCGCAGGGAAGA
>DAIUEK010000145.1:0-5502 GCA_036845165.1 Vicinamibacterales bacterium
GACCAGTACAAGCCGATCGAGGACCGCCGAGTCGCGGCCCTGCCGGTGAACAACGAATCGGCGGCTGCGCCCGACGCTGAGGTGACGTCTACGAAGAGGCGGCCTCTCCGGAGAACCTCGGCTCTCGCGATCGCGGCGATGTGATCGGGCGTCGTCCCGCAGCAGCCGCCGACGATGTTCACGAAGCCGCTGGTGGCGAAATTCTGGACGAGCTCGCTGGTCTCGGAGGGCTGCTCGTCGTACTGGCCGAAGGCGTTGGGCAGCCCGGCGTTCGGGTAGCTGCTGACGTAGCACTCCGCGATGCGCGCGAGGTCGGCGAGGTACGGGCGCATGTCGCGCGCGCCCAGCGCGCAGTTGATGCCGATGCTGAACGGGTGGGCGTGGCGGACGGAGGCGTAGAACGCCTCGAGCGTCTGGCCGGAGAGTGTGCGGCCGCTCTTGTCCGTGATCGTGAACGAGATCATCAGCGGCAGGCGTACACCTTTCTCCGCGAAGACGTTCTCGATCGCCACGATGCCGGACTTGGCGTTCAGGGTGTCGAAGATAGTTTCCAGGAGGAGGAGGTCGGACCCGCCGTCGATGAGCCCGCGCACCTGTTCTTCGTAGGCGGTCCGCAGCTCGTCGAACGTGATCACGCGAAAGGCCGGGTTGTTCACGTCGGGCGAGATGGAGAGCGTGCGGTTGGTCGGGCCGATCGAGCCGGCAACGAACCGCGGACGGTCGGGCGTCCGCGCGGTCCACTCGGCGCAGGCGGCCTTCGCGAGACGCGCCCCCTCGACGTTCAGCTCGTACGCCACGTGCTCCAGTTCGTAGTCCGCCTGCGCGATGACCGTGCTGCTGAACGTGTTCGTCTCGATGATGTCGGCGCCGGCCGCGAGGTACTGGCCGTGGATCTCGCTGATGACGTCGGGACGCGTCAGGATCAGCAGGTCGTTGTTCCCCTGCAGGTCCTTCGGGTGATTCTTGAAACGCTGGCCGCGAAAATCCGCCTCGGTGAGTTTATGCCGCTGGATCATCGTCCCCATCGCGCCGTCGAGGATCAGGATTCTCGACTGGAGCGCGTGATCGAGCGCGCTCCGGCTCGGATGCTGGAGGCTGGAGGTTGGAGGTTGGGGCTTATCGGGCATTTCGATGGTCCTTCTTCGAACTGGTGCGCCTGGCCTCCTTGAGACCGCTTGCAATCAATACCGCGAACGGGTCACGCGCGCGGCGTGCGCCGACCGTGACCCTGACGCCGGTCAGCCCGGCGTCCTCCAGAAGCTGTTTCAATTCTTCGTCGTCGAACCCGAGCCACTTGTCGCCGAGGCGCGCGCGGACCCACTGCTCCTGGTGGCGGCGCAGCTCGAGGAGGAGCACCCGTCCGCCGGGTTTTACGATGCGCGCGGCCTCGGCCAACGCGCGGGCGGGGTCCTTGGCGTGGTGCAGCGCCTGCGACAGCAGCGCGACGTCGACGCTCAGGTCCTTCAACGGCAGCTTCTCGAGCTCGCCGCGCTTCCATTCAATGTTCTTTACTCGACGGCGCTTCGCGCTCTCGCGCGCCCTGTCGAGGACGGCCTCCGACCGATCGACGGCGATCACCCGCGTCGCAAACCGGCTGGCTTCGATCGTCAGATAGCCTTCGCCGCACCCGAGATCCGCAACCACGATCGGCGGGAGAAGATGCCCCAGCGCGCGCGCCCAGGCGGCCCAGCTCCGTCCGGGGACGATCTGGCCGCGCTCGCCGCCGGCGCCGTGATCGTCGAAATTCTCTTTCCGCACGCGGCGGACTTCTTCGAGCCGCGCGTCATCCTCGCGGCCTTCAGCCGTGGCCGCGGTGGCGTCGAAATGCGAGCGGAGGAGCGGCCACACCGGGCCGAAACCGTTGGCTGTCACAACGTCGCCTGCAGCCGTCAGGCCCGGCGCGAGGCGGAAAAACGTGAACCCGGCGTCGCGCCGCTCTTCCACCAGGCCCGCGTCTTTCAGCAGCCCCAGATGACGCGACACGCCGGACTGGGCGATCCCGAGAATCGAGGTCAGCTCGGTGACGTTCAGGCGTTCGCCGTCGAGCAGGCGGAGGATCCGCAACCGGGCCTCGTCCCCCAGCAGCCGGAACAGGTTCGCCGCCTTCGCAGGCCCATTGGCGGTCTGCTTCGGCGGGCCAAGGCCGTCGGCCATATCTATGAATCTACATGCATTGATGCTGAGATGTCCAGGGGTAGCGCTCGAGTCCTATGGGCGATTCCACTTTGACCCGGACACGACTGAGACGGGACCTCGATCGGCTATACTTCAGCGTCCGGCCACACCGGCAGGGCGCTTTTTTTTCAGCAGGTTTGTAGTGATGAAGTCCACGCGCGTGTTCGCCGCGCTGAGTGCCCTTGCCCTGCTCACGGCGACCACGTTCGCGCAGGCGCCTCAGGCGCCGCCCGCCGCGCCGCCCGCCGCTCCCCTGACGGTCCAGCAGCAGGGCATGACGCAACAGCAAAGCGAGGAGATGCTGAAGGAGCTGCGCGCGATCCGCATGCTGCTCGAAAAGCTCACGACCCCGCAGCCGCAGCAGCCCCAGGCGCCGCCGCAGCCCACGACGGGGAAGATCACGAACCTGAAGGGGTACGCCATGGGCCGCCCGGATGCGCCCCTGACAATGGTGGAATTCACGGATCTGCAGTGCCCGTACTGCCGCCAGTACATGATCACGTCGTTCGACGAGATCAAGAAGAACTGGATCGACACAGGGAAGCTGCGCTACATCAGCCGCGACTTCCCGCTCGACTTCCACGCGCAGGCGATGCCCGCCGCGCGCGCCGCGCGCTGCGCCGGCGAGCAGGGCAAGTTCTGGGAGATGCGCCTCGGCCTGATGCGCAACGCCAACCTCCTGACGCCCGACTACATCCAGAAGTCCGCCGCGGACCTCAAGCTGGACACCAAGGCGTTCGCGACGTGCACGGCATCCATGAAGTACGACGCGGAGATCAAGGCGGAGACGGCGGAAGGGGTGACGCTCGGTGTGGGCGGCACGCCCACGTTCATCATGGGACGCACGACCGCGACCGCGGTCGAGGGCCCGATGATGGTCGGCGCGCTCCCCTACGCGCTGTTCGACGCGAAGCTGAAGGAGCTGCTCGCGGGGAAATAGGCTTTAGGCTTTAGGCTTTAGGCTTTAGGAGGAGATTGGGAAATGAAGAAAGTGGTCTGGACCCTGGGAATGCTCGCGCTCACCGTCAGCATGGCGCATGCGCAGGACGCCGCGGCGAAGAAACAGCCGCCGGCGAAGAAATAAGCTTTGGGCTTTAGGCCCAAAGCCTGCCTACCACACCCGACAGACCGGCTGCTGCACCATCTTCGCGGTGGCCGGGCAGGTGAACGCCTTCGCGAATTCCGGCATGTTCGACACGACCCCGTTGGCCCGGTACTGGCCGGGCGAATGCGGGTTGATCTGCGCGTGCAGCCGCGCGACCTCGTCGCTGCGGTTCTCGCACCAGATCTGCCCCCAGCCGATGAAGAATCGCTGCTCCACCGTGAAGCCGTCCGCGGTCCCGAGTGGCTTCGATTTCAGCAACTCCATCAGCGCCATCCACGCGAGCCGCACGCCGCCGTTGTCCGCGACGTTCTCGCCGAGCGTGAGGCGGCCGTTCACCTTCACGTCGCCGACGGCCGTGTAGCCGCCGTACTGGTTGGCCACGCAGGTCGCGCGCTCTTCGAACGACTTCCCGTCGGCCGGCGTCCACCACTCGCGCATGTTGCCCTGGGCGTCGAACTTGCGTCCCTGGTCGTCGAAGCCGTGCGTGAGCTCGTGCCCGACGACCGCGCCCGCCGCGCCGAGATTGACCGCCTCGTCGGCCGCCTTGATGAAGAAGGGCGGCTGGAGGATGCCGGCGGGGAAGTTGATGTTGTTCTCGAGCGGGTTGTAGTACGCGTTCACCGTCGGCGGCGTCATGAACCACTCGGTCTTGTCCACGGGCTTGCCGATCTTGGCCATCTGCCGCCGGTACTCGAACGTGTTCGCGCGCGCCGAGTTGCCGTACGCGTCACCGCGGACAATGCGGAGCGACGAGTAGTCGCGCCACCGATCGGGATAGCCGATCTTGTTGGCGACGGCGCGCAGCTTGGCTTCCGCCGCCGTCTTGGTCTCGTCGGACATCCAGGTGATGTCCTTGATGTCGGACCCGAGCGCCACTTCGATCGCCTCGACCATCTTCAGCGTGCGGACCTTGCCCTCGGCGCCGAAGGTCCGATCGACGTAGACCTTGCCGAGCGCCTCGCCGAGATCGCCGTCGGCCGCGGCGACGCACCGCTTCCACCGCGGACGCTGCTCCTTGGCGCCCGTCAGCGTCTTGCCGTAGAAGGCGAAGCTCTCGTCCACGAACCGCTTCGGCAGCATCGACGCGTTCGAGTGAATGACGTGCCAGCGCATGTAGGTCTTCAGGTCGTCGAGCGGCGTCGACGCGACCACCTGGTCGACCGCCTTCAGGAACTCCGGCTCGCTGACGTTCGCGCTGTCGCCCGGGGGGGCCTCGGCCCGCTCGAGATACGCCGACATGTTGAAGTTGGGCATCAGCTTCTTCACCTCGTCGCGCGACATCTTGTGGTAGATGTTCGTCGGGTCGCGCTGGCTGACGCGATCGAGCGCGTTCTTCGCGAGCGCGGTCTCGATCTGCATGACCGCCGCGGCGCCGGCCGCGGCGCGCGCCGGCGTGTCGCCGCCCAGCTGCAGCATCTTCGCGACGTGCTTCTCGTAGTCCCCGCGCAGCTTCACGGAGTTCGCGTCGTCTTTCAGGTAGTAATCACGGTCGGGCAGGCCCATCCCGCCCTGCGCGAAGATCAGCATGTACTGAGAGGCGTCCTTGAAATCCGGCGCGGCGCCGAATCCGAAAAAGCCTGACGCGCCGACCGTGTGCATGTGGCCGACGACCGCCGGTATCTCGGCCTTGTCCTTGATGGCCGTCACGCGCGTGAGGTCCGGCGTGAGCGGCGTCGTGCCCTTGGCCTCGATCGCCGGTTCGGCCATGCAGCTCGCGTAGTAGTCGCCGATCTGCTTCAGTTCGGGACTCGTCGCCGCGGTGCCGGGCTTCGCGGCGCCTTCCAGGATGTCCTTCAGGATCTCGTTGTTGCGGTCCTGCAGCTCATTGAACCGCCCGTAGCTCGGCTGGTCGGGTGGGGCGGGATGATTCGCCCTCCACCCGCCGCACGTGAACTGGTAAAAGTCGCCGCACGGATCGGCCGTCTTGTCGAGCGACGTCAGGTCGATGCCGGACCGGCTCACCATCATCTGGCCGACCGGCTCCTGGGCGCGAACGCGCGCCTCGTCTGCCGTCATGAGGGCCGCGATCGGCATGGCGATTAGCGCGAAGGCTCTGCTGCGTGTCATCATTTGTCTCCTGCGATGCTGACAGTCTACCCCAGCGTTCGGGCGGTGGCCGCGCTGGTCCTCGCCCATGGTGCGGGTGGAGGACAGCAGAGCCGTTTCATGGTCGAGGCCGCACGGGAGTTCGCGTCACGCGGCATCACCGTCGCCACGTTCGA
>DAIUEK010000146.1:0-5497 GCA_036845165.1 Vicinamibacterales bacterium
CGCCCGCCCCGCCCTGTTCGACCAGCGCCCGGAGCTAGCCGCGCTGCTCGACGACGAGGGGGCGCTGAAGACCCTCCCTTTCCGCGATGGCCTCGAAGCGTTCTATGCGGCATGCCTGACAAAGATCGAGTAGCCAACGAATGCGCCGAATCTAGTGGACCCCGAAAACTGGACGGTCGGGTAAGTTAAGGTCGACGTTGGGCGGATAGCGGGCCGACATGAGAAGACTCGTTCGTGCCTGAGCGGCGGGAGCGCAACAACGATGAGTGATACGCCGTCCTTCTGGGGCCTGGCCAAACGATCAAGCTCGATACGGATCGGCGCCGGCCTGGTCGGCCTCGGCCTGCTGTTTGTGATCTTCGTCGGTCTCGATGTCATCGAAGGACGATGGACCTCGAGCAGCCAGGCCATTCTCTGGGTGACTGCCTGCATTGCGCTCCTCGGCGGCGTGCTCGTGGCGATCGGCGTGCGCCGCGGGCGGGCCAGATGGCGGGTGCTCGATGAGGGCCTCTCGACCGAGGCGACGGTGACGGCCGTAACGCAAAGCCGAATGCAAACCACGGTTCACGATGCGCCGTCCTGGACAATCCGTTACCGCTATCAGGACAAGCGCGGCCGGATTTTCAAAGGCCAAAGCGGGGATCTGAGTCAAGAAGAGGCAGAGAACTGGGAGGTCGGCGACACGGCCAGCCCGACCCCATCGACGGCTCAGAACCTCGTAAGCCTCCACCCTCCAGCCTCCAGCCTCCGACATCCGATCTCCATCCCCTATCTGCTAAACTACGTGAATACATGGCGTTATCGACGCGCGTCTGGGGCGCCGGCAAGCGGGTGCTCCTGGGCGGTGCCCTGGTCGTGACCTATTTCATCTTCGCGGCCGCGTCCATGCGGCTCGCCATCAAGACCCGCGACGTCGTCGTGCCCCCGCTCAACGGCAAGACCGTCACCGAGGCAGGCGCCGTCCTGGCGCCGGCCGGCCTGAATCTCAAGGTCGAAGAGGCCCGACGCGTGGACGCGGCCGTCCCCGCCGGCCAGATCCTCAGCCAGGACCCGCAGCCCGGCGTCCACACGCGGCGTCAGCGCAGCGTGAAAGTCTGGGTGAGCGCCGGGCCGCGCGCGACGTCGGTGCCGGCGCTGCTCGGAGAATCCGAGCGGACCGCGCAGCTGCGCGCGCGGCAGGACGGCCTGCAGCTCGCCGGGATCGCGGAAATCCGATCGTCGGACTACACGCCCGGCACGGTGATCGCCCAGAACCCTCCGCCGAAATCCAGCGGCGCGAAGGTCGCCCTGCTGGTCAACCGCGCCGAGCGCGGGAACACGTTCGTCATGCCGGACCTCATCGGGGTGAACGGCGATCGCGCGGCGGACCTCCTGCGCTCGCGCGGCTTCCGGGTCTCGCTCGTCGGCGACCACCCCTATCCGGGCGTGCCCGCCGGGATCGTCCTGCGCCAGAGCCCGCAGGGCGGATTCCAGATCGGGCTCGGGGATCCGATATCGCTCGAGGTGAGCCGCTGATGAAACCCGCCGGCACCGTGCAGATCGCGGCTTCGCTCTTGTCGGCTGATTTCGCGGCCCTGGGCGACGCCATCGCCCGGGCGGAACGGGGGGGCGCGGACCTCATTCACGTCGACGTGATGGACGGCCACTTCGTGCCGAACATCACGATTGGCCCGCCGGTCGTGAAGGCCCTGAAGCGCGTCGCGCACCTGCCGCTCGACGTGCACCTGATGATTGAGAACCCGGATCGGTACATCGAGGCCTTCGTGGAGGCGGGCGCGGCCAGCGTGACGATCCACATCGAAGCGGTGGTGCACCTGCACCGAACGGTGCACTTGATCAAGAGCCTGGGCGCCCTCGCGGGCGTGGCGCTCAACCCTGGCACGCCGGTCACCTCCCTCGAACAGATCGCCGGGGACGTGGACTACGTCCTGGTGATGACGGTGAACCCGGGATTCGGGGGGCAGACTTTCATCCCCCGGTCGGAGTCTAAGGTCCGAGCTGTGCGCGAGTTATTGCGGCGCGAAGGCAGTGCCGCGCCTATCGAGGTCGACGGCGGCATCGACGTGCAGACCGCGCCGCGGATCGTCGCGGCGGGGGCCGACATCCTGGTCGCCGGCCACGCCATCTTCGGGTCGCCGGACCCGGAGCGCGCCATCCGCGACCTGCGCGCCGCGGCTTCGTCGGCGGTCGCGTGATGATTGCGGATGACTGCGAACGAGCGACAGCGAGTGAGCCACGCGAGCGGAGCGGGGCCCGGGGCCCCCGCGAGCGAGCGTGTAGGGGGATCCGGCGGGGCGAAGCCCCCCGGCCAAGCAACGAGCGACAACGAGTGATCCGCCTTCGCGCTGCGCGCTTCGGCGAGACAAGGCCGTGGAGCGGATCGGGGCCTGGGGTTCGCGCGAGCGCGCGAGCGGAATGGAGCGGCCCGGACTTGGCCGCGCAATCGAGCGAGCCAGCCGGGGTGCAGGGGTCCCCGGCGATCAAGAGAAGTGTTGGGGGGTCCGGCGGGGCGAAGCCCCCCGGCCAAGACTGATGCCCTCGTCGGTCTCCACGATCCGGGTGCGCTACGCCGAAACCGATAAAATGGGGGTGGTGTACTACGCGAACTACCTCGTGTGGTTCGAGGTGGCCCGCGCCGACCTGCTGCGCTCGCTGGGCTGGACGTACCGCGAGATGGAGCACGCCGGGATCTCGCTCCCGGTGATCGAGGCGCACTGCGAGTACCGCCGCCCGGCGCGGTACGATGACGAGATTGACGTGAAAACGGAAGGACGGATGTTGTCGCCCGTGCGCATGGAGTTTCGGTACGAAGTGATCAGAAAAGAGGACCAGACGGTGGCGGCATCAGGACGGACCGTGCACGCCTCGCTCGATGCGTCGGGCAAGCCGTGCCGGCTGCCCGACCGCGTGCGCGAGGCCTTTGCATGAAGGCGCTCGTCACGGGCGTGGCCGGCTTCATCGGATCCCACCTGACCGCGTCGCTCCTCGACAAGGGGGCGACCGTCGTCGGGCTCGACAGCTTCACCGACTACTATCCGCGCGCGCTCAAAGAGCGCAATCTCGATGAGAACCGGCGCCGCCAGGGCTTCCGGTTTGCCGAGACGAGCATCCAAAATGCGGATCTGCCGGCGCTGCTCGACGGCGTGACGCACGTCTTTCACCTGGCGGCGCAGGCCGGCGTGCGAAAGAGCTGGGGCAAGGACTTCAAGACGTACACGACGAACAACGTCGAGGCGAGCCAGACGCTGCTGGAAGCGTGCGTCGGGCGCCCGCTGGAGCGGTTCGTGTACGCGTCGAGCTCCTCGGTCTACGGGGACCGGGCGGCGATTCCGATGCGCGAAGACGCGCTCCCGCAGCCGGTGTCCCCCTACGGCGTCACCAAGCTGGCCGCGGAGCAGCTCTGCTACCTGTACCACGTGAACTTCGGCGTGCCGACGGTGTCGATGCGGTATTTCACCGTCTACGGTCCCCGGCAGCGGCCCGACATGGCCTTCAACCGGTTCATCCGCGCCGCGCTGACACACGAGGCGATCACGTTGTACGGGGACGGCGAGCAGACGCGTGATTTCACCTTCGTCCTTGACGCGGTGGCGGCCACCATCGCCGCGGGCGAACGGGGCGTGCCCGGCACGGCCTATAACATCGGCGGAGGCTCCCGGGTGTCGATGAACGACGTGCTGCGGATTATCGAGCGGATCGCCGGGCATCCGCTCAAGGTCACGCGCGAGGACGCGCAGAAGGGGGACATGCGCGACACGTACGCGGATACCTCCCTCGCGCGGAGAGATCTCGGGTTCTCCCCGAAAGTCTCGCTCGAAGAAGGGATCCAGGCGGAATATCGATGGCTGTCCTCGTCGCCGGCACTTGTATGAAGAAGACACTGAAGCTGACCGCGGTCGTGTGGTTGACGGTCATGGCCGTGGCCTGCGCGTCGGGGGGAGCGAAGAAACCCCCCACCGGCACACCGGACCCGGACAAGTTCCTGTTCGATCGCGGCACCGAAAACCTGAAGAACAAGCGCTGGCTCGTGGCGCGGGAGTACTTCCGGCAGCTGATCGACAGCTACCCGCAGAGCACGTACCGCGCGGAGGCCAAGCTCGGGATGGGCGACACCTATCTCGGCGAGCGGTCCGGCGAGTCCTATGTGCTCGCGACCAGTGAGTTCCGCGAGTTCCTCAGCTTCTACCCCAACAGCGAGCGCGCCCACTACGCGCAGTACCAGCTCGCCATGTCGCACTTCCGCCAGATGCGCGCGCCGATGCGCGACCAGAGCGAGACGCGCGAAGCGATCAAGGAACTGCAGACGTTCGTCACGAAGTTTCCGAACTCGCCGCTGATTGGCGAGGGGCGCCAGCACCTCCGCGAAGCGAAAGACCGGCTGGACGACTGGGACTTCGGCGTGGCCGTGCATTACTTCCGCATCAAGTGGTACCCCGGGGTCGTCGGCCGGCTCGTACCGCTCCTGGCGTCCGATCCTGAATACACCACCCGCGACGCCGTGTATTTCTACCTCGGGGAATCGCTGATCAAGGTCAAACGGCCCGCGGAGGCGCTCCCCTACTTCGATCGGCTCGTGAAAGAGTTCGAGCAAAGCCAGTACCTGGAACTGGCGAAGAAGCGCATTACGGAGCTCAAGGCCCTCCCGGCGGTGCCGGGGAAAGGATCGCAGCCATGAACATCGCCACCGCTCTCTGGATACTGTCGCTGTCCCAGGTCGTCGCCCCCGGCCAGGACATCCGCGAGCAGATCTCCTGCGCGCCGACGGGGCTGCCGGCGCCGCCGCTCGCGGGCATGCGCGTGCTCGGCGGGTATGTCCACGGCCGCCTCATGTACGGTCCGGGCGACGCGCTGATCATCAACGCCGGCACCATGCAGGGCGTGCAGCGCGGGCAACAGTACTTCGTTCGCCGTCCGGTGCACGACGCGTCGATAAAGCCGCCAAAAATCGGGGCGCTCTACGGCGTCCACACCGCCGGATGGGCCACCATCGTCGACGCGAAGGACACCATGGCCGTCGCCACCGTGACCCACGCGTGCGACGCGGTGCTGGAAGGGGACTACCTGGAACCCTACGTCGACCCGGTCCTCCCATCGCCGCCGGCGATCGCCGGAACCCCTGACTTCGAGCACCCCGGGCGCATCGTGATGGCAGACGAACGCCGGCAGACGGGGTATCCCGGGCTCGTGATGTTGATGAACCGCGGGAGCGACAACGGCGTGCGCGCGGGCCAGGCCCTGACGATTTACCGGGAAACGCTCGACGGCCAGGGCCCGATCATCGACGTCGGCCGCGCGACCGTGGTGAGCGTGAGCCCGCAGATCTCGCTGGTCCGGATCGACTCGTCGCGCGAGGCGGTCTATCTCGGGGATCTCGCGGCCATCCACCGGATCACACAGTAGGCTTTGGGCTTTAGGAAGAGCGAGATCCTAAAGCCACCTAGAGCCCAAAGCCTAAAGCCCACTCCGCGCGAAGCGGCGGTAGTAGTCGATCCCCGAG
>DAIUEK010000147.1:0-3582 GCA_036845165.1 Vicinamibacterales bacterium
TCCGTCGCGCGCACGTCCCTGAAGAGCCGCTCGACGACCGACCCGCGGCGGTAGCCGTGTGAGGCGAGGACCTGCATGGCGCGGTCGGCGGCGCGATGCGCCGCTTCCGACGCCGCGAGCTTCGCCATCGCCGCTTCGAGGGTCGGCCGCTCCTTCCGCGCGCGCGCATCGGCGGCTTTCAACATCAGCATCCGCGCCGCCTCCAGTTCCGTCGCGCTGTCGGCGAGCATCCACTGGATCGCCTGGTAGTTGGCGATCGGCTGGCCGAACGCCTCGTGGCGCTTCGCGTGCGCGAGCGCGGCGTCCAGGGCCGCCTGCCCGACGCCGAGGGCCTGCGCCGCGATCGCCACGCGGCCGCCGTCGAGCGCCCACATCGCGATCTGGAACCCGTCGCGCGGGCCGCCCAGCAGCGCGTCCGCGCCGACGCGGACGTCCTGCAATTCGAGGTCGACGCAGCCCAGGCCGCGCACGCCGAGCGAGTCCGGCGACGAGGTGCGCGACAGGCCCGGCGTATCGAGCGGGACGAGGAAGGCGCCGATGCTCTTGCCGCGGCTCCCCGGCTGCGTCGCGGCGAACACGAGGACGAGATCCGCGGCCTCGGCGTTTGCGACCCACACCTTGCGGCCGTTGAGCACGTAGCCGCGATCGTCGAGCCGCGCGGCCGTCTGCTGGTTCGCGGCGTCCGATCCCGACTGCTCTTCCGACAGCGCAAACGCGCCGATCGACGCACCCGTCGCCAGCCGCCGCAGCCACGTCTGTTTCTGCGCGTCCGAACCGAATTCCGCGATCGGCTCGGCGACGAGCGAGTTGTTCACGCTCGCGATGACGGAGAGCACGGCGCTCGCGCGCGCGACCGCTTCGAGCGCGAGCGCGTAGCTCACGTAGTCCAGGCCGGCGCCCCCCCAGTCTGTCGCGATCGTGACGCCGAGCAGGCCGCGCGACGCGAGCTCCTGGACCAGCGCGCGCGGAAAGCGTCCGTGCTCGTCGATCGCCGCCGCCGCCGGGGCGATCCGATCCGCGGCAAAGGCCGCGATCGCCTGCTGGAATGCCGCCTGCTCCGCCGTGAGCTCGAGAATCATCTCCCTATATTGAACCATTTACCGCCCGCCGTCCTATGCCGTGACGAACGGTGTGTGGAGGGGGTTATGAACAGGTGGCTCGTTCGCGCGGCCTGCACCGGTGCGCTCGTGGTCCAGGGCCCGCTGGCCAACGTCGTCTTCGGTCAGGCCGCCCCGGTAGTGGACCTGAAGAACATGCAGCCGCACGAGGTGAAGGCCGCGGTCTTCAGCCTCGCGTCTCCGCAGGACGTGCGGATTGACGCCATCGGCGCCGAGTCCGACAACAACCGCGGCATGTTCTCCTGGGTCACGACCATGTGGAGCGGGCGGCAAGGCGACGTCCGCCGCGACCCGTGGATGGGAAACGCCTGGATCCTCGATCTGAAGACGCGCAAGGTGGTCTGGGAACTGAGCGCCGCTGCCACCGAGCGCGGCCGCCGGAGCACGCAGGTCTTTCACCGGGCACGTGCCGATCCGCTGGGCTGGGGCCTGCTGATTCGCGTGGCGGACGCTGGCGCGAGAGCGGCCGTCAAGCCCTTCACCTATGAGCACGTCCCCGCAAACGCCACCATCGTGGCGCTCACGCGCGTCGGCGACCGCGAGTCACGCGCGCGCGGCTTCACGCTGAACCGCCCGATGGACGTCCGCATCTACGCGCTCGGCGAAGGCCGCGACGGCCACATGGTCGACTACGGCTGGATCACTAGCGTCGCCACGCGCCAGAAGGTCTGGGAGATGCAGTACCCGGACACGGAATCCGCGGGGGGCGATCCGAAGAACCGCCTGTTCGATCGCGCCCTCCATCTCGAGAAGGGAGACTACGTCGTCCACTACGTCACGGACGACTCGCATGCCTACGACGCGTGGAACGCCTCCGCGCCGTTCGACGGGCAGCACTGGGGCATCACGCTGCTGGCCGCGCACGACACGCTCGATCGCGCGGCGGTCAGCGAGTACGCGGAGAAACCGGACCCGAGCATCATCGCCCAGATGATTCGGGTGCGCAACGACGAGAACCCGCGCACGCGGTTCACGCTCGATCGGGAGTCGCAGGTCCGCATCTACGCGCTCGGGGAAGGCGTGGGGCGCGAGATGGCGGACTACGGATGGATCGAAGACGCGAAGACCGGCAGGACCGCATGGGAAATGACGTATCGGACCACCGAGCCCGCCGGAGGCGCCGAGAAGAACCGCCGCTTCAACGGGACGATCACGCTGCCCGCGGGGGAATACGTGCTGCGGTTCGAGACCGACGGCTCGCACGCCTTCGGGGCCTGGACGCGAACCCGCCGGACGACCCCGACATGTGGGGGATCACGATTTACCGGGTCAAGTAAACGTCCGCGCCGCCGTTATTGGTGCGCATCACCGCCGCGGGATTTGCCGCTGCTGCAGCGTCGACACCTTCGCTAGGGCCGGATAGTCGCGATCGTGGTGCAGGACGACGAGATCGTGCCTGATGGCGCACGCCGCGATCAGGCAATCCACGCCCGACCGGATCGTGAGCCCTGTGCGACGCGCGCGCCGATAGAGGTCGACCGCCTCGGTGAACGCTGACTGATCCAGCGGCGACTCGACCATCGGCAGCGCGAGCATGGCCTCCCTCCCCACGCGGAAGGCATCCTCGGTGGTGAATCCCTGGAGCACTTCCTGCACGACGGGCAGGCAGGTCACGATCTCATCGAAGTCGACCACCGACTCGATCGCGAGGCGCGAGGGACGGCGGAACACCTCGATCCATGTCGAGGTATCAACGAGAACCACGGGGTCCCTTGGTTCGGTATGGCGGACGGTCCTCCCGCATCGCCGCGAGGTCCCCCTCCCATGCGCCCGTGCCGGCCAGTTCGAGGATCCGGCCGGCGCGCGCCCGGCGCACGAAGTCCTCCATCGCGCGCTCCACGGCGCGCGAGTACGTCCGTTCGCGGCTCAGGTGCAGGGTCTGCTCCAGAAGATCCGCGTCAAGCACAAGATTCGTGCGTTTCATGTGTATAGTGTGCCACAATGAAGTGGCCGGCGCAACTCCACGCGCCCCGGAACGGCCCGGGGCTTATGAGCCCGAAGGCCGGAGCCTCTGAAAGAGAGGACGCAGCTTCGCGGCGGTGTCGGGAAGGGCTTCCGGCAGGACGCGCGTGCGGCCGACGACCGTCATGAAGCTGGTGTCGCCGTTCCAGCGCGGCACCACGTGCATGTGCACGTGATCGAGCACGCCGGCGCCCGCCGGCTTGCCCAGGTTGATCCCCATGTTCAGCCCGTGAGGCGCGAAGACCTCCGTGAGCGCGATTTCCGCGTCCCTCGTCAGCTCGATGAACTCGCGCAACTCGTCCGCCGTCGCCGAGGCGAGCGTGGCGATGTGGCGGTTCGGGATCACCATCAGGTGCCCGTTGTTATAGGGAAACAGGTTCAGGATCACGAAGCAGGTGGTTCCGCGATGGACGATGAGCGGGTCCGCTTCGGGATCGGTGAGGACGTTGCAGAAGACGCAGCCGGTGGCCGGACTGCCGCCTGTGATGTATGCGAGCCGCCA
>DAIUEK010000147.1:3682-5490 GCA_036845165.1 Vicinamibacterales bacterium
TGCAGAAGACGCAGCCGGTGGCCGGACTGCCGCCTGTGATGTATGCGAGCCGCCAGGGGCTCCAGAGGTGTTCCATTTGCGAATGGCGATTGGTGATTGAAGACTAAGGGACTGCCGAGTGGCGATTGCCGATTGGTGACTTGAAAGCCACCAATCGGCAATGTTCGAATCGACAGTCAGCAATCTGCAGTCGCCAACCTGCAGTCCACAATGTCAAACGCCGGCGAGATCCGATCCTGGCGCGGCCGGCGGCGCCACCGGCGCGGACCCCTCCGGCTCCCGGTTGATCAGTTCCTTCAGCTCTTTGCCGGGCTTGAAGTACGGCACCTTCTTCGGCGGGACGTCCACCTTGTCCCCCGTCTTCGGATTGCGCCCCTTGCGCGGCTCCCGGCGTCGCAGCCGGAAGCTGCCGAACCCGCGCAGCTCGATCTTCTCGCCGCGATGCAGCGCGTCGATGATGCTCTTGAACACCGTGTCGACGATGACTTCCGAATGCTTCTTCGTGAGGTCCGACACGCGCGACACCTCTTCGACGAGCTCCGCCTTCGTCATGCTGCCGGTGTTCATTGGGGCCCCTTCCTACTGTTGATGCTTGAAGTGATCGCCCAGCGTCACTTCAGGCCGCCCGGTTGACTCGGTGTACGCCTCCCAGTCCGCCCGGAATTCGTCGCTCTTCAGCGCGCGGATGCTCAGGCCGATCTTCCGCTCGGTCGGGACGAGCTTGATGATCTTCATCTGGTAGCTTTCGCCCACCTGCAGATCCAGCTTGCCGTCCTTGCCCTTCTGGGTCGAATCGTCGAACTCGGAGACGTGGATCAGCCCCTCGATCCCTTCCGCCAGCTCGACGAACGCGCCGAAGTTCGTCATGCGGACGATCTTCCCGTCGATCGTGTCGCCGACGTGGTGCTGCTGGAAGAACTCGTCCCAGATGTCGGTCTGGAGCTGCTTGAGGCCCAGCGACAATCGCTGGTTCTCGGCGTCGATGTTCAGCACCATGGCCTCGACGGTGTCACCTTTCTTCAAGGCTTCCGACGGGTGCTTCAGGCGCTTGCTCCACGACATGTCCGAGATGTGGATCAGGCCGTCGATCCCTTCCTCGACCTCGACGAACGCGCCGAACTCGGTCAGGTTGCGGACCTTGCCGGTGATGTTCGTGCCGATCGGGTACTTCTCGGCCAGCTCGTGCCAGGGGTTGCTTTCGACCTGCTTCAGGCCGAGTGAAATCCGCCGCGCGCCGGGGTCCACACCCAGGACCATCGTCTCGACGCTGTCGCCCACGTTGAGGATCTTCGACGGGTGCTTGACGCGCTTGCTCCACGACATCTCGCTGACGTGGATCAGGCCCTCGACGCCCGGCTCGAGCTCGACGAACGCGCCGTAGTCGGTGAGGCTGACGACCTTGCCCGACAGGCGCGCGCCGACCGGGTAGCGCTCGATCACGTTCGACCACGGGTCGTTCATCAGCTGCTTGTGGCCGAGCGACACGCGTTCGGTCGCCGGGTCGTACTTCAGCACGATGACGTCGATGTCCTGGTTGACGTTGAAGAGCTCGGAGGGGTGCGTCACGCGGCCCCACGACATGTCCGTGATGTGGAGCAGGCCGTCGATGCCGCCCAGATCGATGAACGCGCCGTAGTCGGTGATGTTCTTGACGACGCCGCGGAGGACCTTCCCTTCGGCGAGCGTGTCGAGCGTGTGCTTCTTCTTCTCCGCGTTTTCCTCTTCGAGCAGGACCTTGCGCGAGAGCACGATATTGCCGCGCTTCTTGTTGACCTTGATGACGCGCATGCGCAGCTCCTGGCCGCGCA
>DAIUEK010000148.1:0-5488 GCA_036845165.1 Vicinamibacterales bacterium
CCGCGCCCGGCCTTCGTTTCCGCGCGGCGCTTCTTCGTGTCGAGGCGGCGCTCCTTCGCGGCCTTGCCCGGCCTGGTCTTGCGGCGCCGCTTCGGGCGGACCAGGGCCTGCCTGATGAGATCCGCGAGACGCGCGCGCGCGTCTTCGCGATTCTGCCCCTGCGTGCGGTGCGTCCGCGCGTCGATGACGAGGACCCCCTCGTCGGTCATCCGGCTGCCGGCGAGCGCGCGCAGGCGCTCGCGCACCTCCCCGGTCAGCGACCGCGATCGCCTCACGTCGAAGCGCAGCTGGACCGCGGTCGAGACCTTGTTGACGTTCTGCCCGCCAGGCCCCGACGCGCGCACGAACCGCTCTTCGAACTCCGCGTCGCCGATGACCAGCGTCGGCGTGACTTCTACAGGCATGGCTTAGGGCTCATGGCTTAGGGGAGCAGGTGCTGCGCCTGCAGGAACGATCGAATCGCGGGGAAGAAGCGCGGATCCTTTTCACTGGCGTACACGTGCCCGCCGGTGACCTCGACGAACTGCTTCGGCTGCGGCGTCGCGTCGAACAGGCGGCGCCCCTCCTCGATGGGGATGATGGCGTCCTCGGGGCTGTGGAGAAAGAGCACCGGCGACCTCATCTTGCCGATCTTCCGGATCGACTCGAACGGATTGCGGATCAGCAGCCGGATCGGGAAGTACGGATACCGCCGCTCGCCGACCGCAACGAGCGACGCGGGGGCCCCTTCGAGAATCACCGCCGCCTCGTCGACGTGCGACGCCAGGTCGATGGCGACCGCGGCTCCCAGCGACCAGCCATAGATCACGATGCGATCGGGAGTCGCGTGCAGCGAGGCCCTGAGATAGCCGTACGCGGCGCCTGCGTCGGCGTCCACGCTTCCCTCGGTCGGGACGCCGCCGCGGCCGGCGAAGCCGCGATACTCCGGGGCGATCACGTTCAACCCGAGCGCGCGCAGGCGCTCGCAGTGCAGGATGTTCAGCCGGCTGGCGACGTTGGCGCCGTTGCCGTGCAGGAAGATGACCCACGGCCGCGTGCGGTCCACATCCCCCGCGACGGTCATGACCCACGCGAGGCGCGGCTGTCGGTCGGGCCCGGGAAACTGCGCCTCGCGGAAGGGGGCCGCCGGCCGCAGGGCTCCCAGCGGCAGCCCGGGCTTGAAGACGATCGTCGTCTCCTGTGAGACCAGCCAGATCATCCCCCCGACGTAGGCGGCGATCGCCAGCATGACAGTGAAAAGCAGCGCGCGCCGGAGCCGTGTCATCGCAGCGAAAGATGGTACCATCCCCGGCCTTGGGGGAGGACCGAGAATGAATACACGGACAACCCGGATTGCCGCGGTGTGCGCCGCGGGCGTGCTCATCATGCTGACGGCGCTCGCCGGCCGGCCGACGGCCAACGGCGAGCCGACGAAGCTGCTGCGCATGCCGACCGTCAGCGCCACGCAGATCGCGTTCGCCTACGCCAACAACATCTGGACCGTCGAGCGCGCCGGCGGGATGGCCCGCCGCCTCACCAGTTTCCAGGGGCAGACGACGAACCCGCATTTTTCTCCTGACGGCAAGTGGATCGCGTTCAGCGGCGAGTACGCCGGCAACGTGGACGTCTACGTCGTCCCCGCCGAGGGAGGGGAGCCGAAGCGGCTCACCTGGCACCCCGGCCCCGACACGGTGCAGGGCTGGACGCCGGACGGCACGTCGATCGTCTTCGCGTCGACGCGCGCGACGGCGGCCCCGAGCGGCGCGCCGCGCTTCTGGACGGTCCCCGCGCGGGGGGGGGTCGAACAGCCGATGGATCTGCCGCGCGCGTACCAGGGCAAGATTTCTCCGACCGGCACGCACGTCGCCTACCGCATGAACAATTCCTGGGACGAGGAGCGTCGGAACTACCGCGGCGGCCAGAACCGCCCGATCTGGATCGTCGATCTGAAGACCCACGACCTCGTGTCGCCGCCCTGGACCGACTCGAAGGACATCGACCCGGTCTGGGTGGGGGACACGGTCTACTTCCTCTCCGACCGCGACGGCGTGTCGAACGTGTGGTCGTTCGAGACGAAGAGCCGGAAGCTGGCGCAGGTGACGAAGTTCACCGACTTCGACGTGAAGACGATGGACGCCACCGGCAATGCGGTGGTCTTCGAGCAGGGAGGGATGATCCACGAGCTCGATCCGAAGTCGAACAGGGAGAAGGTCGTGTCGATCACGGCCAACGGCGACTTCCCCTGGATGATGCCGCGCTGGGAAGACGTGACGGCGCGGATGTCGAACCTGGCGCTGTCGCCGACCGGCAAGCGGGTCGTCGTCGAATCGCGCGGCGAGATCTTCACCATCCCGGCGGAGAAGGGTGACGTCCGCAATCTCTCCAACTCGAGCGGATCGGCGGAGCGCGACCCGGCGTGGTCTCCCGACGGCAAGTTCGTGTCGTACTTCAGCGACAAATCCGGGGAGTACATGCTCATCATCGAGTCGCAGGACGGGCTCGGGACGCCGCGCGCGATCGCGCTCGAACACCCGACGCACTACTACACGCCGTCGTGGTCCCCCGACTCGAAGAAGATTCTCTACACGGACACGAACCTGAAGGTGTGGGTCCTCGACGTCGACAGCGGCAAGGCGAAGATCGTCGGCAGCGACGGCTGGATGGTGCCGACGCGCACCATCAACCCGACGTGGAGCCCGGATTCGAAGTGGGTGACCTACGCCAGCCACCTGAACTCGCTCTACAAGGCGATCTTCGTCAGCAACGTCGAGACTGGTGAGACCAGGCAGGTGACCGACGGCCTCGCCGACGCGACGTGGCCCGTGTTCGACGCGAGCGGCAAGTACCTGTGGTTCCTGGCGTCGACCGACTTCGGCCTGAAGTCGCAGTGGCTCGACATGACGTCGTACGACCACAACGAGAACTTCGGGCTCTACATGGCGATCCTGAAAAAGAGCGAGCCGAGCCCGCTCCTGCCCGAGAGCGACGAAGACACCGGCGTCACGTTCGCGCCGGGCCGCGGCGACTTCGGAGGCGGCGGGCGCGGCGGACGGGGTGGCCGTGGCGGCGCCCCGGCGGATGCGACGGCGGATACCACCGCGACCGATGCCCCGCAGGCGCCGGCCGCGACCCAGCCGGATCGCGCGCCCCGCGTCCCGGTCACCGTGCAGATTGATTTCGACGGGCTGCCGCAGCGCATTCTCGCGATTCCCGGCGTGGCCGCGCACGAGTACACGAAGCTCAAGGCGGGCCTTGCCGGCACCGTCTACTACCTCGAGGCCGGTGGCGGCACCGACGACGCGGGCGCCCCGACGGGCAGCAGCGTCGTGCGGTATCGCCTGAGCGATCGCCGCGCGGCGACGTTCGTCGGAAGCGTGGCGGATTACACCGTCAGCGCGGACGGCCGGAAGCTGCTCTACCGCTCGGTGGCCGGCGGCGGCCGCGGCGCGGGGCGCGGTGGCGCCGGCGGTGGCACGGGGCCGGGCCTGTTCCTGGTGGATGCGGATCGCCCTCCGCCGACGGCCGGGCAGGGGCGCCTGACCGCCACGCTGCGGATGTATCTCGAGCCGAAGGAAGAGTTCCGGCAGATCTTCAACGAGGGCTGGCGCAACCAGCGCGACTTCCTCTACGTGCCGAACATGCACGGGACGGACTGGAACAAGGACAAGCAGATGTACGGCGCGCTGCTGCCGTACGTGAACCATCGCGCGGATCTCAACTACCTGCTCGACAACATGGGCGCGGAGATCGCGATCGGCCACTCGTACGTGCGCGGCGGCGACATGCCGACGGTGCCGCCGTCGATCGGCGGGCTGCTCGGCGCGGACTTCGCGATCGACAGCGGACGCTACAAGATCACGCGCATCTACGAGACCGAAAGCTGGAACCCGGATCTCCGCTCGCCGCTCGCGGCGCCGGGCGTCGACGTCAAAGTCGGCGACTACATCGTCGCCATCAACGGCATCGAGCTGAAGGCCCCCGACAACATCTACCGGCTGCTCGACGGCACGGCGAACCGGCAGACGGTGATCGCGGTGAACAGCCGGCCGGTGATGGAGGGGGCGAGGCAGGTGACGGTGATCCCGGTCGCGAACGAGCAGGGATTGCGCACCCGCGCGTGGGTGGAAGGCAACCGCCGCCTCGTCGACACGCTCTCGAACGGCCAGCTCGCCTACGTCTACCTGCCGAACACGGGCCAGCCGGGGTATACCAGCTTCAACCGGTACTACTTCTCGCAGCAGGACAAGAAGGGGGCGGTCATCGACGAGCGGTTCAACGGCGGCGGGTCCGCCGCGGACTACATCATCGACAGCCTGCAGCGCGACTTCGACGGCTACTTCAACAACGTGGCCGGCGACCGCGTCCCGTTCACGAGTCCCGCGGCCGGCATCTGGGGGCCGAAGGTGATGATCATCAACGAGATGGCCGGCTCGGGCGGCGATCTCATGCCCTACATGTTCCGGCGCCGGAAGATTGGGACGCTCGTCGGCAAGCGCACGTGGGGCGGCCTCGTGCACACCGCGGACACGCCCGCCTTCATTGACGGCGGCTCGATGATCGCGCCGCGCGGCGGCTTCTTCGATCGCGACGGCAAGTGGGCGGTCGAAAACGTTGGGGTCGCGCCGGACATCGACGTGGAGAACTGGCCGAAGGACGTCATCGCCGGCCACGATCCGCAGCTCGAGCGCGCGGTGCAGGAAGGGATGCGGCTCCTCAAGGAGAAGCCGGTCGAACGCCTGATGAAGGAGCCGCCGCCGCCGACGCATGGCAAGCGCAAAGGCGGCGGATCGTGATGTGGTGACGGGGCTGGCTGGCGCGCGGCGGTGGCTGGTTGGGACCGCCGGGCGCTGGTTTCCCGGACTGGCCGCGAGGGTCCGGGAACGCAGGGATCAGCGGGCCCGCGCGCGCGTCCCGATGCGCGCGACCCCTTGGGGATTCCAGTTCGCGGGAGCCCTGCCCGACCCTGGTGATCCCGGCGAGCAGGCGCACGCGCGCGTGCTGGAGGGGATCGTCAGTGCCTGCGACGTCTTCGTGGACGTGGGGGCCAACGTCGGGTTCTATACCTGCCTCGCGCGCGCGCGGGGCAGGACCGTCATCGCCGTCGAGCCGTTCCCGCTCAACGTGCAGTCGCTTGCCCGGAACGCCGCGGCGAACGGGTGGACGGACATCGAGGTGCAGCCCCTGGCGCTGGCCGAGCGCGCGGGGACGGGCACGCTCTACGGCCGCGACACGCTCGCCTCGCGCGTCGAAGGGTGGGCCGTCGCGGGGGATCCCTGGCGGCAGGACGTGGCCTTGTCGACGCTGGACACGCTGCTCGCGGGGCGGTTCACCGGAGAGCGGCTCGGCATCAAGGTCGACATCGAGGGCGGGGAGTTCGATCTGCTTCGCGGGGCGGCCGAAACGCTGGACCGCGATCCGGCGCCGGCCTGGAGCATGGAAATTTCCTTCAGCGAGAATCATCCCGCCGGCGTCAATCCGCACTTCCCCGCGACCTTCGATCAGTTCTTCT
>DAIUEK010000149.1:0-3531 GCA_036845165.1 Vicinamibacterales bacterium
CGAACAGCGCTCCCTCCGTGTTTTCCGTGTGATCCGTGGCTAATCAGTCTCTTCTTCGTTCGTCTCCGTTCGCTTCGTTCCTTCGTTTTCGAGATCCGTTACCTCCGTCTTCCTCCGTTGGCATCCGCCGCCGCTTTCGCCTATTGATCGCCGTCCGGGAGCCTGCTACGATACCCCCGCAACTCCCTCGAAGACCCGGACTTAGATCCTATGTCCTCTGCCTCTTTGCCTGTCGTCAGCGGCGACAAGGACCAGCTCCTCCAGCAGGCGCTCGGGCGGCTGGCGGCGTCCCCCAGGCCCGGGGGGGGCGATGCGGACGCGATCGTGACGGCCTCCCGTCGGCTGCCGGCCGTGGCCGCCACGTACGCGCCGTTTCCAGCGGACACCGATCCCCGATTGCTGAGGGCGCTGGCCGCGCGGGGTATCGAGCAGCTCTACACGCACCAGGCGGAGGCGTTCGCGCACGTGCTCGCCGGGCACAACGTCGTGACGGTCACGCCGACGGCGTCGGGGAAGACGCTCTGCTACAACGCGCCCGTCCTCGACGCGATCCTGAAGGACCCGTCGACGCGCGCGCTGTACCTGTTCCCGACCAAGGCGCTCGCGCAGGACCAGCTCGCGGAGCTGCACGCGCTCGCCGAGCTTGTCTCACACCAGAGCGCCGGCGGCGGAGCGGGAGAGGCCGCCCCGGAGATCGGCGTCTTCACCTACGACGGCGACACGCCGTCGGACGCGCGGCGCGCGATCCGCGGCAAGGCGCACGTCGTCCTCAGCAACCCCGACATGCTGCACTCGGGGATCCTGCCGCACCACCCGCGGTGGGCGAAGCTGTTCGAGAACCTGAAGTTCGTCGTGATCGACGAGCTGCACGCGTATCGCGGCGTGTTCGGCAGCCACCTGTCGAACATCATGCGGCGCCTCCAGCGCGTGTGCCGCCACTACGGGTCGGATCCGATCTTCATCTGCTCGTCCGCGACCATTGCGAATCCGCGGGAGCTGGCGGAAGGGCTGACGGGCCGTCCGTTCGCGCTGATCGATCAGAGCGGCGCGCCGCGCGGCGAGAAGTTCTTCCTGTTCGTCAATCCTCCGGTGGTCAACGCGCAGCTCGGCATCCGGCGCTCGTACCTGTCGGAGGCGCGCCGGGTCGCGCTCGAGTTCCTGAAGCACAACCTGCAGCTGATCCTCTTCGCGCAGAGCCGCCTCGCCACGGAGATCCTGACCACCTATCTCAAGGATGCGTATCAAGGGCCCCCGGGCGCATCGGATGTGATCCGGGGCTACCGCGGCGGCTACCTCCCGCAGCGGCGCCGCGAGATCGAGCGGGGCCTGCGCGAAGGGACGGTGCGCGCGGTGGTGTCGACGAGCGCGCTGGAGCTCGGGATCGACATCGGCGCCCTCGACGTCGCCGTCCTGGCGGGGTACCCGGGGACGATCGCCGCGACCTGGCAGCGCGCCGGCCGGGCGGGACGGCGATCCACGCGGTCCGCGGCCGTGCTGGTCGCGACGAGCGCCCCCATCGATCAGTTCATCGTCCGCAACCCGTCGTACTTCTTCGACGCGTCACCCGAGCACGCGCTGATCAACCCCGACAACCTGCACATCCTGCTCGACCACGTGAAGTGCGCGGCGTTCGAGCTGCCGTTCGGCGTGGACGAGACGTTCGGGCCCGAAGGCCGGATCGATGAAGTCAACGTCCAGGAGATCCTGGCGGTGCTCGGCGAAGAAGGCTTCGTCCACGCCGCCGACGGCCAGTGGAACTGGACGCACGAGTCGTATCCGGCGGATGCGGTGAGCCTGCGGTCGGTGTCGTCCGACAACTTCGTCATCGTCGACACCACCCGCGGCGAGCGCGTCATCGGCGAGACGGATTTCACCAGCGGTCCCGCCACCCTCCACGAGAAGGCCATCTACATCATCGAGGGGCAGTTGTTCCAGGTCGAGCGCCTCGACTTCGACGGCCGGAAGGCCTTCGTTCGCTCGGTGGACTGCGACTACTACACCGACGCGATCACGTATACGAAGGTGACGATACTGGACACCTTCGCTTCGGAGGTTGGAGGTTGGAGGTTGGAGGCTGGAAAGGACACAAAGGGCGACTCTCCGTTGTCTTCTCCCCAACCTCCAGCCCCCAGCCTCCAGCCTCCAGCGAGCGGGAAGCGCTCGCACGGCGAAGTCCACGTCGTCTCTCGGGTCGTCGGGTTCAAGAAGATCAAGTTCTACACGAACGAGAACATCGGGTCCGGCGAGCTCGATCTGCCCGAGCAGCAGATGCACACCTCGTCCTACTGGCTGACGATCCCGTCGGCGGTGATGGGAGGGCTGCCGTACAGCGCCGACGATCGGCGCGACGGCGTCATCGGGCTCGCCTTCGCGATGCGGCACGTGGCGCAGCTGCTGCTGATGTGCGATCGGCACGACGTCGGCGTCTCGATCGACGGGGGATCGCTCGACAAGAAGACGCGCACCGGCGGGGTGGGCGGGGTGCCCGAGGCGCTGGCCGCGGAGCCCAACATCTTCATCTACGACAACTATCCGGGCGGCATCGGCTTCAGCCGGCCGCTGTTCGACATGCACGCGGCGCTGCTCGAGCGCACGCGCGAGCTGATCACCGGATGTCCCTGCGACTCGGGCTGCCCGTCGTGCGTCGGGCCGGAAGGCAACACCGGCCCGCACGCGAAGCTCGTGGCATCGGAGATTCTGGAACGACTCATTCTGGGTGCTACGTGCTAGGTGCTTGGTGGAGCGTGCTGGGTGCGACGGCGAACTGCGTCGCGCGTCGTGGCGCGCACCCGGCACCCATGCCCAGGCACCCAGCACCCAGCACCGGCGTTGACACATGGATCTAACATCCCGCCTCCGCTCGATCGTCCGTCCCCTCGACGGGGCTCGGGGCAGGCCGCCGAACTCGGCTCCTCGCGAGCTGACGTACGAGCCGGACACGGGGCGCTACGAAGGCTCCATCGAGATCGAGCGTGTCGCGGACGTGCTCGGCGGGCGCGTCGTCACCAACGGCTTCGGCCGCGCCCTCATCGTCGATCGGCGCTATGAGTCCGATCGTGTTCACGGCACGCGGCGCGTCGGGGACTGCGAGTTCGAGGACGGCGATACGCTGAGGCTGCTCGATCCCACGCTGGCGCCGCGCGCCGCCGGTGAGGCGACGCGCCAGGACGACGATGGTCCGGGATCCCGCACGCTGTTTGTCGACCTCGAGACGACGGGCCTGAGCGGCGGCGCCGGGACCGTCGCGTTTCTCGTCGGCTGCGGCTGGTTCGACATGGGCGCGTTCCAGGTCCGCCAGTTCGTGCTCACCAGCTACGCCAGCGAGCGCGCGCTGCTGAGCGAGGTGGCCGACTGTTTCGGCGCCACGTCCCTGCTGGTCACGTACAACGGCAAGACGTTCGACGTGCCCATGATGGAAACCCGCTGGATGTTTCACCGGATGCCGCTGCCCCTGGAATCCGTCCGGCATTTCGACATGCTCCATCCCGCCCGTCGGCTGTGGCGCTCGCGCGAGGACGAGGGCGGATGCCG
>DAIUEK010000149.1:3631-5453 GCA_036845165.1 Vicinamibacterales bacterium
TCGTACGAGCGCGCGGCCGGCGACCTCTCCGCGCACATCGATGTCGTGGTGGAATCGCTGTATCGGCTGGGGCTGCGCCTTCGGCGCGATCGCCGCTTCGCCGAAGCCGCCGCGGTGTGGCGCCGCATTCTGGACGTGAAGCCGGGACGCACCAGCCTCCGCCACGGCTACGGCGGGCAAGCCGGCCGCCGCGGCACCCTGCTCGCGCCGCTCCGCCAGTTCGCGGTGGAGGCGCTCGCCATCCACCACGAGCACCGCGAGCGGGACTACGAAGGGGCGAAGGAATTGACGATGCGGCTGCTGGAGGATGCGGACGAGAAGGCGGACGCCACGCGGCATCGGCTGGCCCGCCTCGAGAAAAAGATCGCCAGAAAGAACGACAGCCACCTGTTCGGTGGCTGTGCGTAATCCTGTCTAAGCTTGCCTGTCCCGCCCGAAGCGCGTTGCGCGAAGGCGGACGCTACTTCGCCGCGGCCGCCGCGGCGGCGGTCTTCTTCTCTTTCGCGGTCTTCGCGGCGACCTTGCGGGTCTCGGACGTCTGCACGCCGAACCGCTTCGTGAAGCGCTCCACGCGGCCTTCCGTGTCGATCAGCTTCTGGCGGCCCGTGAAGAACGGGTGACAGTTATTACAGATTTCGAGGTGCAACTCCGGCTTGGTCGACCGGGTCGGCCAAGTCGCGCCGCACGCGCAGCGAGCCTCGATATCGTGGTACTTGGGATGAATCCCTTCCTTCACGGCCTCTCCTTGGGACTAGAGCAAAAGATCAGTATACCACGGTCCCTGGTCCCTGTGTCCCTGGTCCTTGGTCCCTAGTCCTTCAGGTTCAATTAGTTACGGAGAAGTAGGCCCTGGACCTTGGACCATGATCTAGGGGACTCAAGTGGGACTGAGGGACCCAGGACCGGGGACTGAGGGACCTAGGACCAGGGACTGAGGGACCAGGGACTACGGAATATCGCTCCCCCTGTCCCATCGGTGGCGCCTCAGCTCATCGATGAGCTGGGCCGGCAGCGGGCGGCCGTCGCTGGCCGCCAGATTCTGCTCGACGTGCCGCAGTTTCCGCATGCCCGGGATCACCGTGCTGACCGCGGGGTGCTGGAGGATGTGCCGCAGCGCCAGTTCCGGCATCGTCATGGCGGCCGGCACGACCGGTCGCAGCGCGGCCACCCGGTCCAGCGTCTTCCGCAGGTGGTCCTGCTGGAAGTAGACGTTGCGGAAGTCCCCGTCCGGCCACGTCGTCTCCGGCGTCAACGTGTCGGTGAGGCTGCCTTCGTCGAACGGCACGCGCGCGATGACGGCGATATTGCGCCGCCGGCACTCCACGAACAGCTCGTCCTCCGGCGACTGGTCGAAGACGTTGTAGACGACCTGCACGCTGTCGATGAGATCGGTGGCGAGCGTCTTCAGCACGTTCGTCGGCTGCCAGCGATTGATGCTGATGCCGATCGCGCGCACGAGCCCTTCTTCCTTCAGGGACGCGACGGCGCGCTGCCACGCGTCGTCGCTCGCCCACGCGTCGCTCCACACGTGGAACTGCTGGAGGTCGACGGTCGGGACGTCCATGTTGCGGAGGCTGATCTCGGTGTACTCGCGGATGTAGTCGGCGGGGAAGACGTCGTTCAGCGGGTCTTCCGCCCTGGCCGGCCACTTGCGGTTCTTCGGCGGAATCTTGGTCGCGGTGTACAGCCGTTTGTCCGGATGGCGCTTCAGCAGTTCGCCGAGCAACTGCTCGCTCCGCCCCTCGCCGTAGGCCCACGCGGTGTCGAAGAAGTTGCACCCGAGGGCGACCGCGCGGTCGAGCGATCGCCGCGATTCCTCGTC
>DAIUEK010000150.1:0-5402 GCA_036845165.1 Vicinamibacterales bacterium
ATCACGAAGCGTGACGCCGACGAGCCGTCGTTTTCGCCCCACGACGTGATCGCCCGTGTGTCGCCCCTGCCGCTCTACATGATCCAGTCGAAGAAGGATGAGTACGTGCCGGCGGCCGACTACGAGCGCTTCCGGACGCTCGCGAAGGATCCGAAGCAGCTCGTCCTGATCGACGCGAGCAACCACCGCTTCACCGACCGCCCCAGGGAGCTGCGCGCGGCCTACGCCGCGGGCCTCGCGTGGATCGCGCAGCTCGCCGCCGCGAAGACCGGGAGACGATGACCACCCTCAACCCCGAAGGCGGACATCGGCGGGAGGGATGGTTCGCGCGCGCATCGACCTGGCTCGTGGCCCACGTCGCGGGCGCCTGGGGCGTGGTGATCGTGGCGATCGTGCTGGCGCTGTCGTGGCAGGCGCTGCGCGGCATTCACATCCAGAACGTCCGCTTCACGCTGCGCGCGCTCGACGGGCGATGGCTCGTGGCCGCGGCGGCCGTCACCGTCCTCAACATCACGATCATGGGCCTCTACGACGTGCTGGCGTTCGGCCACACGCGTACCACGAAGATCGAGCGCTGGCGATTCGGCGCGGTCGCGTTCTGCTGGAGCAACTTCCTGACGCTCGGCCCGCTGGCGGGGCCGGCACTCCGCCTCTGGCTGTACCGCGGGGCCGTCACGGAGCTCTCCGAGCTGCACGCGGGGATTGTCTCGGTCGTGATCGCGTTCACGTCGGGACTGGCCGGCTGGGCGCTGGCCGCGCTGGCGGTCTCGCGCCTCGGCGGCGGACTGCCCGCACTGGCGGGTGCGGCGCTCGTGTTCGTGATCGCCGCGGCCTGGATCGCGCGCGCGATCGCGCAGCGCATCGATCGCTTCGCGGGGCCGGAAGCCGGCTTCGCGCGCACGCTGGGCCTGGCGTGCATCGGATGGCTGGACTGGCTGCTCGCCATGGCGGCGTTTGTCGCGTGCCTGCGCGCGACCGGCACTCCGGCGCCGGCGTTCCTGCTCGCGGCCAATTTCTTTTACGGTCAGGCGATCGGGCTCGTCAGCCTCATCCCCGGCGGCTTCGGCAGCAGCGACGCATTCTGGATCGCGCGGCTCCCCCTCGATCAGAACATCACGGCGGCGGCGCTCGCGGCCTACCGCTTCATCTATTACATCGGCCCGTGGTTCACCGCGTCCATGCTGCTCCTGTCGTGGACGACGAGGCAGTCGATGGCGCGGACCGCGTTCGCGCGGCGCGTCATTGCCGGACTCGTGGGGGGCGGCGGCATCCTGATGATCGTCAGCAGCGCGTCACCCGCGCTGCAGGCGAGACTGGTCCTGCTGGAGCGGTTCGTGCCGCTGCCGCTGGTCGAGATCGGGCATGTCGCGGCGGCGCTCGCCGGCCTGCTTCTGCTGTCGCTCGCCCGCGGGCTCGCGCGCGGCTATCGCGCCGCCTTCAAGGCCACGATGGCGCTGCTGCTCCTCGCGAGCTTTGCGTCACTGCTGAAGGGGTTCGACTGGGAAGAGAGCGTGGCGCTGGCCATCATCGCCCTCGCCGCCTGGTCGCAGGTCGGGCTGTTCGATCGCGACAGCCGCGGAGACTGGCTCGAATGGGCGGACCTGGGGCTCGGCTTCGCCGCGCTCGCGCTCTTCATCACGTTCGGCATCTTCTCGCACCACCTGAGTCCGCGGATCCTGAACCGGTTCACCGCGATCGGGTATGGCCACCAGGGGGCGCGGTTCCTGCGCAGCGCCGTGTCGATGCTCTTCGCGGTGAACGCCGCCGCGCTCTACGTGATGCTGCGCCCGCGGGTCCACTTCGAGCGCCCGGCCGAAGCGGACATCGCCCGCGCGCTGGCGATGAACGACGCGTATGGCGGAGGGACCACACCGATGATGGTCGCGGTCGGCGACAAGTCGGTGTTCTTCGACGACGATCGGGGTTTCTGCCTGTATCGGACGATCGGGCATTCCCTCACGGTGTTCTCGGATCCCGTCGTCCGCTCTCCGGGGGAGCGCGCGGCGTTTCTGGACGCGCTGTTCGCGTTCGCCGGGGAGATCGATCGGCGGCCGATCCTGTACCAGATCTCGCCGGCCTGGATCCCGCTCCTCCACGACCGCGGCTACCACCTGTTCAAGCTGGGAGAGGAGGCGCTGGTCCCCCTCGATCGGGTCACGATCGAGGGGCGCGCGGGGAAGGAGACGCGCCAGTTCCTGCGTCGCGCGGAGCGGGACGGACTTTCCTTCCGCGTCATGGAGCCCCCAGAAATTGCCGCGCGCCTGCCGGAACTGGCCGCGATCTCGGATCACTGGCTCGAGGCCAAGCAGGTGATCGAGCGCCAGTTTTCCATCGGGTATTTCGATCCCGCATACCTCGCGCGCTTCCGCTGCGCGATCGTCGAAGAGAGCCGCGAGGGGGGAGCGATCCTTGCATTCGCCAACCTGCTCGAAGGGCCGCTGCATAAGGAATTGTCCGTCGATCTCATGCGGTACCGCGTGGACGGCCCGAACGTGATGGATTTCCTGATCACCTCTGTCCTCCTTTATGGAAAACGTGCTGGTTACAGGACATTCAACCTGGGGATGGCGCCGCTGGCATCGGTCGGGGAGCATCGCGGCGCCTACCGGCGCGAGCGCCTCGCGTCGCTGGCGTTCCGCCGCGGGGAGCAGTGGTACAACTTCCAGGGCATCCGCTTTTACAAGCAGAAGTTCAATCCGGACTGGCTCCCGCGCTACATGGCCTACGAAGGCGCGTGGGAATGGCCGGTGGCGCTCGCCAACGTCAGCGCGCTCATCGCCGGCAGCTGGAAGGCCACCGTGCTCCCCGGGAGGGACAGTGGGCACTAGGGCGCGCCTCCTGGCGCTGGGTCTGATGGTGTCCCTGCCGTGGATGGGGGGCTGCGCCGCGCGCGCGCGTCATGCCTTGCCGCCAAGTCCGCCCGTGGCCGATCGCCCGATCGTGTTGAACGGCCATCCTCTGGTCCTGCACTTTGCCAATCCGACCGGCACGTCGCACCCGCTCCTCGTCTACGCAACGGGCGACGGCGGCTGGCATCGCAAGGACCTGAGCGTCTACCACCAGATGGTCGCCTGGGGGTACCCGATCGTCGGCTTCGACGCGCACGACTACGTGACGCACCTGGGCGCGATGCCGTCGACGACTCCTGCGCGGCTCGCGGCGGACTACGAGAAAATCCTCATGCTCGCGAAAGACGCGCTGCGGCTGCCGGCGGACTATCCGGTGGTGCTGGTGGGCGTGTCACGCGGCGCCGGCCTGTCGGTCGTGGCGGCCGGCCAGCGAAGCCTGCGTCCGACGCTCTCGGGCGTGGTCGCCGTCGCGCTGACGCGCGAGGAGGAGTACGTGAAGCGTCGCCGGCTGCGGCTGCGCGGACCACGGCCGCGGGAGCGCGTGATGGTGGCGGTCTACGAGTACTTGCCGCGGCTCGCGGACGTGCCGATCGCGGTGATCCAGTCGACGCGCGACAACTACCTGCCGGCGGCCGACGCGCGGGCGCTGTTCGGCAAGGACACGCCGCGCCGCTGGTTCCAGCCGGTCCAGGCGCGCAACCATAGCTTCGGCGGCGCGCGGCCCCAGTTGTACCAATCGATGGAGCGGTCGCTGGACTGGATTACGCACCAGCGCTGAGCACCGACGCCACCGCGGACACGAGCGCCGCACCCCTCCCAAGCTGAGCCACCGGTGTCTGGCTCACATCCTGTAGAGTTGTGTGGAGTGTCGCTGAAGGGGATTCTTGCTCCGGCTCAACAAGACGTCGTCCGCGAGGAGCGGCGCATCCTCAATGATCTGCGCGCCAGCCTGATTCGCTTCGGCGCAAGCGACGAGAACATGGCCCCGCTCGAGCGATCCATCGAGCAGCTCGACGAGTTGTTCCTGCTGGTCGTGGTCGGCGAGTTCAACGCGGGAAAGAGCGCCTTCATCAATGCCCTCACCGGCCAGCGGCTGATGGAGGAAGGCGTGACCCCGACGACGGCCCGCGTGACGCCGGTCCGCTACGAAGACATCAGCATCGTCGACACCCCCGGCACCAACGCGGTCATCCGCGAGCACGAGGAGATCACCTCGAGCTTCGTCCCGCGCGCCGATCTGGTCCTGTTTGTCACCTCGGCGGATCGCCCGTTCACCGAGACCGAGCGCGCCTTCCTGGAGCAGATCCGCGACTGGGGGAAGAAAATCGTCATCGTCATCAACAAGATCGACATCCTGGCGGGGGAGAAGGAGCTTGGCGAGGTCCGCTCGTACGTCGCGGACAACGCGCGGCGGCTGCTCGGCGTGACGCCGGAGATCTTCCCGGTCAGCGCGAAGGCGGCGTTCCGCGCGAAGACCGGCGAGCCGCAGCTGTGGGAGAGCAGCGGGTTCGATCCGCTCGAGCGCTACATCACGTCCACGCTCGATCAGGCCGCGCGCACGAAGCTGAAGCTGCTGAATCCGCTCGGCGTCGGCGCCGCGCTGGTCGATCGCTACGCCGCGTCCACCCGCGAGCGTCTGGGCGCGCTGCAGTCGGACGTCGCGCTGCTCGACGACGTGGAGAGCCAGCTCGGGCAGTTCGAGCAGGACATGACGCGCGAGTTCGAGGGGCGGATGGCGACGGTGGACAACGTGCTGCTCGAAATGGAGCGGCGCGGCCACGGCTACTTCGACGACACGATGCGCATCGGACGGATCATGGACCTGCTGAACCGGTCGCGGGTCCAGGAGGGTTTCGAGCGGCAGGTCGTCGCCGACGCGCCGCAGCAGATCGAGAAGCGCGTGAACGACCTGATCGACTGGCTGGTCGACGCCGACTACCGCCAGTGGCAGCGCATCAACCGGCACCTCGCCGATCGACGTCGCGCGTTCAGCGATCGCATCGTCGGCCAGCACCAGAAGGACGACGACTCGCGTCCGTTCCACGACGAGCGCCGTCGCATGGTGGAGGGGGTCGGCGGGGCCGCCCAGAAGGTCGTCGACACCTACGATCGCCGGCGCGAGGCGAGTGATCTCGCCGACGGCGCGCGCAACGCCGTGGCCGCGGCCGCGGCGACGGGCGCAGGCGCGTTGGGGCTCGGCGCCATCATCACCTTTGCGGCCACCACTGCCGCGGCGGACTTTACCGGCTTCCTGCTCGCGAGCGTGATCGCCGCGTGCGGCTTCTTCATCATCCCCGCGAAGCGGAAGCGGGCGAAGGCGCAGATGCGCGAACGCATTGCCGACGTCCGCGCGCGCCTCTCCACGGCGCTGCGCAAGCAGTTCGAGGAAGAGATCGGCCGCAGCTCCGCGCGCATGCGCGAGAGCATCGCCCCCTACAGCCGCTTCGTCCGCGCGGAAGGGGAGAAGCTGGGTGAGGCCGATGCGCGGCTCGCCAGGCTCCGGACGGACCTCGCACGGGTCCGCGAGCGGGTCGACGCCATGGCGGCCTGAAC
>DAIUEK010000151.1:0-5377 GCA_036845165.1 Vicinamibacterales bacterium
GCCCCAACCCCGGCACCGGCCCCGACTGGCAGCACGCCGAAACCCGCTCCCTCGGGCCGGACCAGCAACACATCGAGTCCTGCGGCGACGAGCGCCATCGGCTACGGTGTGGCGGGCACGGCGCTCTCGTTGCGCGGCGCGCCCTACCGGAACGGCGGCAACGATCCGGCCGGGTTCGACTGCAGCGGGTTCGTGAAATACGTCTTCAACCAGAACGGGGTCGCGGTGCCGCGGACCGTCTCCGGGCAGTTCCACGCCGGCCGGCACGTGAACACCCCCCAGCTCGAGCCGGGGGATTTGGTGTTCTTCTCCACCGTCAGTCCAGGCGCGTCACATGTCGGGATCGCGATCGGGGGGGACGAGTTCGTGCACGCGCCCAGCCGCAGCGGCGAGGTGCGGGTCGAGCGGATGAGCGCGTCGTACTGGTCTACGCGCTTTGTGGGAGCGAGAAGGGTGCTCTAGCCAAGCGGCGCGCAGCGCCGTCTGTGAACTGCCGCACGTGCACGTCCCGTTCGGTGTAGAGCGCCGGCTGGCCCGGGCGCTTCAGCGGCTCCACCTTCACGCCCGGGACCTGTTCGACCGACAGCGTTTCGCACGGCGCCATGTAACGCTGCGGGAACGACGGGAAGTTCCTGAACGTCGTGGCCATCACGCCGCCGTAGCGGGCGTGCAGCGTCGAGAAATCCCACTTTAGGAATTCATACAACGCCGGATCGGGGTTCGACGCGAGATACTGCCGCGTCATCGCCGCCACGTCGTCATAGAACTGCGGCCCGTGGGTGCGTGTCGCGCGCGTGCCGTCGGCGTGCGCGAACTGGCGCAGACCCTCCGCGGCGGGATCGATGTGATAGAGCTCGTGGATGATCGTGTCGAGCTTCGCGACCCACGGTTCGACCTGCCCGTAAAGCTCACCCTTCCAGGAACGCCCCATCGTCTGCTCGCAGAAACGGGGCAGGACGAACGAGATGAGGTACTTGATCCGTGTGGCGCCGAGGCGCACTTCGGGGGTCCTGGTGACGAACCACTCGGATCGGCGCGTCAGTTCGCCGGTCGCGCGGTCCTTCCAGAAGTAATAGCCCGGTTCGGTCTCGGGCAGCGTCAGGCAATGACAGGTCGCGAACGCCCCTTCAGCGTCGGGCCGGCCAAAGCGGCCGAACACGAGCACCTCGCGCAGGTCGATGGACCCCAGCGACGGGCTACGAGAGACGACGTCCTGCATCAAGAGCGCAATGCGCTCCGTGTAATTGATCATTGCCGACACACATCCGGCTGGAACGCGGCTCTCGCCGACGCTCAAACCGAGCTTGTCCGCTGGTCGCTAGGGAACTGAGAAGGTCTGACTATACGGATAGTGGACCGGACCTGTCAAGGTCAGCAGATACAGGTAGTTACTGCCCAGGTCCGCGGCCGGATCCGCTCCCGGTGGGCGCGGGAATCGGGGCGCCGGGAAGGCGCAGAGTCGGGAGCGGGACGACCGGCGGGCCCTCTGGCGGCGCCACCGGGGGCGTGGGCGGCTCTGCGACCACCGGCGGAGGCGTCACGGCGCCCATGCGGCGCATGATCATCTGCTGCCGCCGGCGCAGCCTGCCGCTGGGATGGCCGGGATCGAGGATGTGCGGGTTGGCGATCGCGGCCGCCAGCAGCGCGGACTCCGGCGCGCTCAACTCCGCAGCGGATTTGTGGAAATAGCGCCGCGCGGCGGCCTCGGCGCCCCAGACGCCGTCCCCCCACTCGATCACGTTCAGGTACAGCTCGAGGATGCGCTGCTTCGACAGCTCGAACTCCAGCCGTCGCGTGATGAGCAGTTCCTTCACCTTCCGGATCGGATTCTTCGATGGTGAGAGGTACAGGTTCTTCGCGAGCTGCTGCGTGATGGTGCTCGCGCCGCGCGCAAACTCTCCCCGCTCCCAGTTGGTCTCCATCGATTCACGCAGCTGGACGTAATCGATCCCCTCGTGCTGCCAGAACGCCCCGTCCTCGGTGACGATCACGGCGCGTTTGAGGTTCTGCGCAATGCGCGCGTACGGCACCCAGCGCCAGTCGCGGACGACGGGATTCCCCTGCGCGTGCGCGGCGCGCGCGCGCAGCTCCATGAAGGCCGTCGTCGCGGGGTTCTCCGTGCGGAGCGGACGCACGTCGGGGAGCGTCAGGTAGAGGTAGGCCGCGGTGACGAAGCCGATCCCCACCAGGGCGGCGAAACCGCGCCCGGTCGCGCGCATGACGCCGCGGGTCTTCATCGCGCGACGAGCGTCTTCAGCGCGTCCGCGAGCAGGGCGATGTTCTCGCGCGTCGACCCCGAACCCATCAGGCCCACGCGCCAGATTCTGCCGGCGAGCGGCCCGAGGCCGGCGCCGATCTCGATGTTGTACTCGTCGAGCAGCCGCGTGCGGACGCGTGCCTCGTCCACGCCGCCGGGCACCGACACCGCGTTCAGCGACCACAGCCGCTCGGCCGGCGGCGGCAGCAGGCGCAGGCCGATCGCCTGGAGGCTGTCGGCGAACGCCAGGTGATTGGCGCGGTGGCGCGCCCAGCGCGCCTCGAGCCCTTCCTCGGCGACGGCGACGAGCGCCTCGCGCAGGGCGTAGACGAGCGGCGCGGAGATCGTGTGGTGGTACTTGCGATGCAGCCAGTAGTCTTCGAGCAGGCGCAGATCCAGGTAGAACGACCGGCAGCCTTCCGCCTGACTGCCTTCGCCAAGGCTACGGCGGTCCGCCGAAGCTTCACGCGAAGGCGGAAGGCGGAAGCCGCGCGCGCGCGCCGAGAACGTGATCGGCGCGAGCCCTGACGGCGCGCCGAGGCCTTTCTGCGTGCAGCTGTAGACGGCGTCCGCGCCCCAGGCGGCGGCGTCGACCGGATGCGCGCCGAGCGAAGTCACCGCGTCGACGATCGTCATCGCGCCGCGTGCGGATGCGAGCGCGCACAGCTCCGCCACGGGGTTGATCACGCCCGTCGACGTTTCGGCGTGCACCATCGTCACGAGATCCGCGCCGCCGCCGCGGAGCGCGGTCAGGAGCTGCGCCGGATCGCACGCGCGGCCCCACTCGACGTCCACGCGCGTCACCGACGCGCCGTAGCGCTCGAGCATCTGGGCAAGGCGATCGCCGAAGTAGCCGGACACGACCGCGACGGCGCGCGTCCCGGGACGGGTCAGGTTGGCGACGGCCGCCTCCATACCCGCGGTGCCGGTCCCCGACACCGCGAACGAGAACGATCCGTCCGGGGCCTTGAACGTCGACGCGAGGCGCGCGCGGATGTCGTCCAGGATCGCCATCATGTCGGGATCGAGATGGCTGAGCACGGGTGCGGCCATCGCGCGCATGACGCGCGGCGCGACGGGGCTCGGTCCGGGTCCGAGGAGAAGGCGTTCAGCTGCGCGCGGCATTGAGCAGGGTCCGAATCTTTTCGACACCGTCACTCGACACCGGCCCGAGCGGCGGGCGCGGATTGCCCCCGTCGTACCCCGACAGGTCCATCGCCGCTTTCAACCCCGCGATGCCGAACTCCGTCGTCACGGCGCGCGCGATCGGGGTGATGCGACGCTGCATGGCGAGTGCCTCCGCGTGCCGCCCCTCGCGCGTGAGCGCCAGGAGCTGGAGGCAGAGTTCCGGAAGCACGCACGCGATCGCCAGGATGGCTCCGCTGGCGCCGGCGCACAGCGCCGTGTAAGCACCCGGGGCCGAACCGGCCAGCACGGTGAAATCGTCCGGCACCGCGCCGGAGAGGTCCGCGAACTGCGCCCCGTCCGTGCTCGTTTCCTTCAGGCCGACGATGTTGGGGTGCATCGCGAGGCGGGCGATGGTCTCCGGCGACAGGTTCACGCCGGTAAACGCGGCGTAGTTATACAGGAGCACCGGCACGGGGCTCGCGTCCGCCACGGCCATGTAGTGAGCCACCAGGGCGGGCGCCGGCACATGCGCGCGGTAAAAGGAGGGGGTGCGGACCAGGACCGCGTCCGCGCCGGCGCCGGCCGCGCGGCGCGCCGCGGCGATGGTGGCGCGCGTGGACTCCCGGCCGACCCCGGCGATCAGGGTCCGATCGCCCGGAACTTCCTGCCGCGCCGTCTCGACGACCTGGTCGCTCTCGTCGTCATCCAGGAGGGAGGCTTCGCCGTTGGTGCCGAGCGCGACGACCCCGCCCAGGCCCGCGGCCATCCACCGCCGGACGTTACTTAGAATGGCTGATGCGTCGACGACGCCGTCCTTGAACGGCGTCGGCATCGGGGGAAATACCGATCGGAGATTCACTGTGGAAACGTACCACAGGTGGTTGGAGGCTTGGAAGCCGGAAGCTGGAAGCTGGAAACTGGTACAAAGAAAAAGGGCCCGGCGATATCCCGGGCCCCTTTTCCGACTTCCGACTTCCGTCTTCCGTCTTAGTGAACGCGCACGCCCCACACGACGCGCTGCGACTTCCAGTCCTCGTCCAGGATCGTCCAGAGGGCCTGGTCGAGATATTCGCCGTTGCGGAGGAACGACTTGCGCAGGATGCCTTCCTGCATCGCGCCAATCTTCCGCAGGGCGCCGTTGCCGCGACCGTTGAGGATCGCCGCGCGGGCTTCGAGGCGGTGCGTGTGGATGGTGTCGAACGCAAAGTCGATGACCATGCGCGCGCCGTCCATGAACACGCCCGTGCCCCAGAACGCCGAGCCAACCGCGAATCCCCACTCGGCCGTGCCGAAGCCCGGCTCCAGCTGCCGCACCTGGAAGATCCCGATGGCCGTGTCCATCCCGTGGGGCACCACCGCGAAGCAGGCGTAGTTGCCTGCGGCGCGCTCGCGGTGCGTCCACGCGATGAACCGTTCGAAGCCTTCAACCGTGGTCGGGGGCGGCGAGATGAAGCGCGCCACTTCTTCGGTCGAGAGCATCGCCAGCAGTGACATCGCGTCCGAGATACGGAGCTCGCGGAGCGTCACCACTGAACCCGTCAGGACCGGCAGCGCCTGCTTCCAATCCGACGTCGTCGTCGTTTTTTCGGTGCGGGCGGCCGCGATGACCGCCTGGAGGTTCGTTACCGTCTGCGCCGTGCGGAGGGCCATCTTTTCCATTAGAAGCCTCCTACGACCGGAACGGTCGGGACCGTCACCGCGGGTGGTTCCGGCAGCGTCGCCGGCGGCGGCGCGACCGGCGGGTGGGTCACCGGCGCCGGGGCTGGCTTGCCGAACAGCGAGTCGAAGGCCACGGCGGCGAACACGGACGGGACATCCGGGTCGTCGAAGAGCGTTGTCTCCTCGCTCGCCGTGCCCCACACGATGTTGTCGACCTCACCGCTGGTGCCCCAGACGATGTTGTCGGCTTCGAGCAGGGCCGTACCCCACACGATGTTGTCGCAATCGGCCAGGCCGCACTCGGTGCCCCACACGATGTTGTCGCACTCGGTG
>DAIUEK010000152.1:0-3207 GCA_036845165.1 Vicinamibacterales bacterium
ACGGTGGCGTCGTCCACGAGGATGCCGACGGCGAGCGCGAGGCCGCCGAGCGTCATGATGTTGATCGTCTCGCCGAGCGCGCTGAGGACGATGATCGACGTGAGGATCGACAGCGGGATCGAGACCGCGATGATGACGGTGCTGCGCCAGCTGCCAAGGAAGACGAGGATCATCAGCGCCGTCAGGCACGCGGCGATGACGGCCTCGCGCAGCACCGCCTGGATGGCGGCGCGGACGAAGACGGACTGGTCGGCGAGCAGCTTGATCTGGAGCTCGGGCGGCAGGCTGGTCTTGATGCGGGGGAGCGCGGCCTTGATCCGGTTGATGATGTCGAGCGTCGACGCGTTGCCCGACTTCATGACGGTCAGCAACACCGAGCGCTGGCCGTTCACGCGGACCACGTTGGTCTGCGGCGGAAAGCCGTTCCTGACGTGCGCCACGTCCCGGATGTAGATCGGCGCGCCGCCCGCCACCTTGATCGGCAGGTCGTTGAGCTCCTCGACGGTGTCCGGGCTGCCGTACAGCCGCACGTCGTATTCGAAACCGCCGATTTTCGACGTGCCGCCTGGGAGGATCAGGTTTTGCGCGGCAATGGCGTTGACGACGTCCGTCGGCGCGAGTCCCTTCGCCTGGAGCAATGCCGGATTCAGGTCCACCAGGATCTGCGCCTGCTTGCCGCCGTACGGGTTCGGAATCGCGGCCCCCTGGATCGTGGCGAGCCGCACGCGCAGAAAATTCAGGCCGAGGTCGTTCAGCTGCTGTTCCGACAGCCCGTTGCCGGACAGGCCCAACTGCAGGATCGGCACCGTCGACGCGTTGTACACGATGATGAACGGCGCGGTGGTCCCGGGCGGGGACTGCCGCAGCACGGACTGTGAAATCGCGGTGATTTGGGCGATGCCCCCTTCGGTGCTGGCGCCCGGCTGGAAGAACACCTTGACGACCGAGGTGCCGCGCAGCGTCTGTGACTCGATGTGTTCGATGTCGTTGACGGTCAACGTAATGGCGCGCTCGAAATTGTTGATGATCCGGAACGACAGCTCGTCGGCGGACAGCCCGCCGTAGTTCCAGACGGCCGCGACCACGGGAATGTCGATGGAGGGAAAGATGTCGGTCGGCGTCCGTGCGATCGCGATTGGTCCCACGAACAGGATCAGGACGGCGAGCACGACAAACGTGTACGGCCGATTCAGAGCGATGCGAACGATCCACATGGACGGAATCGACATTATACTTGTCGCTCCGCTTGTGAAATCGAGATCGGTCCTTGTGGGATCGGTTTAGGGCCGAGCCTCGGGGCCTGCGCCCGCGCCCGTGGCGCCCCAGGCCGCGGGAGGTCAGAAGGCCCGGGCGCCCTGCCGTGGCTTCCGCCTTCCGCCTTCGCAGATGCGTCGGCGGACCGCCGTAGCCTTGGCGGAGGCTGGTCAGGCGGAAGATCCGCTAAAAGGGGTAGGTCCTGCGCGCGACGGTGGCGTCGGCCAGCTGCCGGCGGAGCACGACCGTGTTCACCGGCGTCACCTTGAGCAGCCGGCGCAACGCCGCCAGCAGCGTGCGGAGCGTGTCCCCTTCGGCCATCGCGGCGAGCGCCGTCTTCGCCGACATCTCGACTCTTGCCGCGGCGTCGTTGACGTAGACGCGCGCGGCGGCTTCGTGCAGCGCGACCTGGTCCGGCTCGAGCCGGACCCGATCGCCCTGCAGCCGGACCTGCGCGGCGCGGAGCCGCGCGCTCTCCGAGCCGTAGGCGTCGATCACGATGTCCGCGGCGGCGAGGAGCACCTCCTGCTCGTCCGCGAGCTTCTCTCCGTAGGTTTGCATCGCGGTGCCGAGGACCATCAGCGCGACCTTCTTCATCGCCGTCACCGCGCGGCGTTCCGCGTCGAGCGGCGCGTCACCGGGCGCCTCCATGGCCGCAGGCGCCAGGATCTCGTCCATGAGCTTCTTCGCCGCCGGGATGAGCGCGAGCCCCCCTTTGATCGCGCGGCGCGCGAGCATCCCCGGGATCAGCAGGCGGTTGATCTCGTTCGTCCCCTCGAAGATGCGGTTGACGCGCGCGTCGCGGTAATGGCGCTCCGCCGGGTAGTCGCGCACGACGCCGTTGCCGCCGTGGATCTGCACGTTCTCGTCGAGGATGAAGTCGATCGCCTCGCTGCTCGCGACCTTCAGGATGGACGCCTCGATGGCGAACTCTTCCAGCGTCGCGAGAATCCGCTCGGGGCCGTGACCACCCTGGAGCATGCCGTCGACGAGCCCGGTGGTCCGATAGAGCATCGCCTCGACGGCGTACTGGCGCGCCACCATCTCGCCGAGCTTCTGCCTGATGGCCCCGAACGAGGCGATCGGTTTGCCGAACTGCTGCCGCTCGGCCGCGTAGCGCGTCGCCTCCTGGATGGCCATCCGCCCGCCGCCGCTGCACATCGCGCCGAGCTTCAGGCGGCCGTAGTTCAGCGTGTTGAACGCGATCTTGTGGCCTTTGCCGATCTGGCCCAGGAGGTTCTCCGCGGGGACCTTCGCGTCCTGCAGGACGAGCGGGGTCGTCGACGAGCCGAGCAGGCCGAGCTTGTGCTCCTCCTTGCCGGTGCTCACCCCGGGGAAGCCGCGCTCGACGATGAACGCACTGAACAGCTCTCCATCGACTTTCGCGAAGACGATGAACACGTCGGCGAAGCCGCCGTTTGTGACCCACATCTTCTCGCCGCTCAGGACGAAGCTGCCGTCCGGCTGCCGCGTGGCTTTCGCGCGCGCGCCCAGCGCGTCCGAGCCCGAGCCGGACTCGCTCAGGGAGTATGCGCCGATGAGTTCGCCGCTGACGAGGCGCGGCAGGTACTTCTGTTTCTGCGCCTCCGTGCCGAAGCAGAGGATCGGCGTGATCGCGAGGCCGGTCTGCGCGCCGAACGTCGTCGCGAACGACGCGCAGCGTCCGACCGCTTCGCCGACGATGACGGACGACACCTTGTCGAGGTCGAGCCCGCCGTAGGCGTCCGGCACATCGGTGGCCAGGAGGCCGAGCTCACCGCTGCGCTGCACGAGCGTGCGCGCCAGCGCCCAGTCCTTCTGCTCGAGCCGATCGATCGCCGGCAGGACCTCATGGTCGATGAATTCCTCGGCCGTCTGGCCGATCATCCGCTGCTCGTCGTTCAGCCGCTCGCGCGTGAACACGCCGTCTTCCGGCGCGTCTTCAATCAGCCACGAACCGCCCCGAACCGCCGT
>DAIUEK010000152.1:3307-5358 GCA_036845165.1 Vicinamibacterales bacterium
CCGGCTTGAGCCTGGCGAGCGCCTCGATCGACGTTTCGCGCCGCGGCCCTTCGTCCACGCTGAGGCCGTCTACGGAGACGATCTCGTCGGTGAACCGGCCGGCGTCGATCGCGGCGACGGCGCGCTGGTGGCTGCCGAGCGCGAACGCGTCCTGCGCCTCGCGCGAGATGCCGCACTCCCGCACGTGGTTCTCGGCCACGAGCCCCGTCGTCAGGTAGACATCGGGATAGCTGTCCACGAGCGCCGGATTGGGCGCGATCTTGTTTCCGCCCATCGGCACCATGCTCATCGACTCGGTGCCGCCGGCGACGACGACGTGGGCGCCGCCGGCCATGATGCGTTCCGCCGCGTAGGCAATCGCCTGCAGCCCGGAGGAGCAGAAGCGGTTCACCGTCACCGCCGACACGGTGATCGGCACGCCGGCGCGCAAGCTCGCGATGCGCGCCACGTTCAGCCCCTGCTCGGCCTCCGGCATCGCGCACCCGAGGATCACGTCGTCCACCTCAGAGGCGTCGAGCGCCGGCACGCGGCGGAGCGCTTCCCTGATGACGACGCTCGCCATCTCGTCGGGGCGCGTGAAACGCAGCGCGCCGTTCGGCGCCTTGCCGACCGGCGTCCGCACGGCGGAGACGATGAACGCGTCATCCATGGAAGTCTTTCAGGAGATCGTCGAGCGCCTCGCCGACCTCGGTGGTGTGGCCGTCGAACAGGTGATCCGCCCCGTCGATGATCACGAGCTCCTTCGGCTCCGGCAGCCCGCCGTAAAACGCCCACATGTCCTGGACGGGGCAGATGTCGTCCGCTTCTCCCTGGACGAAGAACTTCGGCTTCGTGCTGCGCGTCGTGTTCGAGAAGTCGTAGGCGGCTTTCGTGACCGGCGGCGCGATGCCAATGAGCGCCGTCACCCGATCGTCGACCGCCCCTGTCTCGAGCGCGATCCAGGCGCCGAATGAAAAGCCGGCCGCCCAGAGCGGCAGGCCGGAGTTGTGCGCAGCCAGGTAGTCGAGGGCCGCGGTGTAGTCCCCACCCTCGCCGGCCCCGCCGTCGAAGGTGCCCTCGCTCCCGCCCACGCCGCGGAAGTTGAAGCGGAGGACCACGCAGCCGGCGCGGACCAGCCCCTTGGTGCCCTGGTAGACCGCCTTCGTGTGCATCGTTCCCCCGTGCGTCGGCAGCGGATGCGCGAAGACGACGGCCGCCTTCGGCTTCCCCGCTGGCGCGTCGAGCAGCGCCTCGAGTCGACCGACCGGGCCGGTCAAATCAAGAATTTGTGGCATCGACGAAATCGCTCACGATCCTGGCAAAGCGGCCGGGCTGCGTGACGAGCCCGACGTGTCCCGTTCGATTCATCATCTCGTACCGCGCGCCGGCGATTAGGCCCACGTACTCACGCGTGGAGTCGACCGGCACGACCCGGTCGAGCGTGTCTTCGCCAGTGACGACCAGCGTCGGCGCCGTGACACGCGCGCAATCCGCACGAAGGTCCAGACCCGGCTTGAGATTAATCCTCGCCGCCATGCGCGACGGGACAGCCGGCGCGGCCGCGATCCTCGCGGCCTGTTCGAGGCAGAACCGCACGCGCGAGGGCCACGTCTCGATCGCGGCGGCGATCTCCGGCCACATGCGAGCCGGTGCGGTGATCACGAACGCCGGGGCCGACCGCCACGGCTGCGCCATGTACCCTGCCTGCCTGGGGGACGGCGTCCATGACGGCGATGGTGTCGACACGAGGATCAGCCCTTTCGTCCTCTCCGGCCGTGTGGCCGCGTACTTCAGCGCGATCAGTCCTCCGAACGAGATGCCGCAGATCGTCGCCGCGCGGATCCCCCGTGCGTCGAGCGTTTCATCGACCTGCGCGACGAACTGCTCGAACGCCTGGTCCGCGCCCCCCTCGACCGCGCGCAGCGAATAGCTGATCGCGCGGCACCGGGTCGCGAGCGCGTTCAGTGCCGGGCGCATCCATTGCCAGCGTCCCTGGACGCCGGGGATCACGATTACGGGCGCCCCCGAACCCTCATCGAACATCACTCGGTCCCTGGTCCCTCAGTCCCTCG
>DAIUEK010000153.1:0-5348 GCA_036845165.1 Vicinamibacterales bacterium
ACCGCGGCAGCGGCGGCGGACACGAACGCGTAAAATAGCCAGCTCATAGACGTTCTCCGACGCGGTAGGGTAGACGATAGAGGACCGAGGATCGAGGACCGACGGCCAACGGTCGACGGAAGGACGATAGCACCTCGTGAGCGATAACGGACGAATCGTCTATTCCAGTGCCGCCGGCAGGATCTGCCGCGGCTGCGGCCAGCCCGAGCGCGGCTGCCAGTGCGGCAAGGCCGCGAACGATCCGATCCCGGCCCGGCCCGTCGCCACGCTGCGCATGGAGAAGAAGGGGCGCGGCGGGAAGACCGTCACCGTCGTCTTCGGGCTTCCGCACAACGCCGCCTTCCTGAAGGAGCTGAGCCAGGAGCTGAAGCGCGCCTGCGGCACCGGCGGTGCGGCGCTCGAGGACGGCGTCGAGCTGCAGGGGGATCTCCGCGATCGCGTCCGCGAGGTGCTCCTCGGCAAGGGATTCACGGTCAAGGGCTGAATGTGGCGACCCTCCGGCGTCTGACGCCAGGCGATATCCCGCAGTTGCATCGTCTCGAGGCGGAAACGTATCTGCCCTCGCTCCACGAGTCCGACGAGGCGTTCCTCAAGATCATCGAGCTGTTTCCGGAAGGGGCGTTTGGCTTCTTCGAGGGGGATGAGCTGTGCGCGTATGCGTTCGCGGTCCCGCTGCCGGCCGGGATGGTGCTCGAGCTGAAGTCGCCGCTGACGGAACTGCCGCCGCACGCGGACAGCTTGTATATCCACGACGTCGCCGTCGGCGGGCGCCATCGCGGACGCGGTCTCGCGACGCGGCTCGTCGCCACATTGCTCGCGCTCGCGCGCGCGCGCGGGCTGCCCGCCTCCGAGCTGGTCTCCGTGCAGGGCTCCGCGCCGTTCTGGCAGCGCTTCGGATTCCAGAGAATCGAGGAGTTCGAGTACGCCCCTGGGGCGCCCGCCACGAAGATGAGGTACGAGTCCAGCCGACGACCGGGGCCGTGATCGCGGCCCGCGCGTCGTGTAGGATCGGCTGATGAACATCCTTGTTACAGGCGGCACGGGGACGGTCGGATCGGCGGTCGTGAAGGAACTGGTCGCGCGCGGGGCGGACGTCAGGGTGCTGACGCGCGATCCCGCGAAGCTGAAGGAGACAAAGGGGGTCACCGCCGTGCAGGGGAACCTGCTCGAGCCCGCGACGGTCCGGCGCGTGTTCGACGGCGTCGACGGGGTGTTCCTCCTCACCGCGGTCGCGCAGACCGAAGCGAGCGAAGCGCTGATGGCCGTCACCGGCATGCGCCTCGCGAAGGTCCCACGCGTCGTCTATCTCTCGGTCCACCACGCCGACAAGGCCGCCTGGCTGCCGCACTTCGGCGCGAAGGTCGGCGTCGAGGAGGCCCTCAAGGTCTCCGGCATCCCGTCCACCATCCTGCGGCCGAACAACTTCTACCAGAACGACTACTGGTTCAAGGACGTGCTGCTGCAGTATGGCGTCTACCCGCAGCCGCTCGGCTCCGCCGGCGTGTCGCGCGTGGACGTGCGCGACATCGCCGAAGCGGCGGCCATTGCGCTGACCACCAGGGGGCATGAAGGGCAGTCGTACGACCTTGTCGGGCCCGAGGCGGTGACGGGGGCATCGACGGCGAAGTCGTGGAGCGCGGCGCTGGGAAAGCCCATCGCCTACGGCGGCGACGATCTCGATGCGTGGGAGAAACAGCAGCTGCAGTACTCGCCCGACTGGATGGTCTTCGACTTCCGCTACATGTACGAGCACTTCCAGAAGCACGGCCTGATCGCGAGCGCGGAGGCGATCGCGCGCCAGACCAGGTTGCTCGGGCATGCGCCGCGAGCCTTCGACGCGTTCGCGAAGGAAACCGCCGCGGCCTGGCGCGAGCGATGATGGATGGCCGTTGCGCATAGCCTTTCTCGGCTGCGGCTTCATCACGCAGGTGCACAGCCGTCACCTGAGGTCGCTCATGGGCGACGTCGCGTGCAGCTATGCCAGCCGTGACGGCGCCAGGGCCGAGGACTACCGTCGGCGGTTCGGCGGCGAAAAGAGCTACGGCGACTACGCGGCGGCGATCGCGGATCCGCGCGTGGACGCCCTCGTCATCGCGGTGCCGCCGGCGTTTCACCTCGACCTGACGCTCCAGGCCCTCGCCGCCGGCAAGCACGTGCTCGTCGAGAAGCCGGCGTTCCCCCGCATGGAGGACTATCGAACGGTCGCCGCGGCGAGGGATCGGGCGAAGCGGGTTGTGCTGGTCGGGGAGAACGATCACTACAAGCCGCTGGCCGTGACGCTGCGGCGCATGCTCGCCGACCGCGCCATCGGCGAGATGGTGTTCGCGCACGTCGCGACCATCGCGCTGCGCCTGAAGACCGCGGATGACTGGCGCAATGACGAAACGATGGCGGGCGGCGACGCGTTCTTCGAAGAAGGGATCCACTGGCTGCACCTGGCGGGCAGCCTCGGGCCGCTCATCGTGCCGGCATCGATTCACGGATATCGGCCGGCCCCCGCGCACGGCGGTGTCCGCGGCGACATGCGCCCCAAGAGCATGATGGTGGCGTTCCGCTACGACAACGGCGCGGTCGGGTCTCTCTACTACTCGCGCGAGATTCCGTCGCTGTGGCGAGGGCTCAGGCTCTCGAAAATATTCGGCCGTGACGGCGTGATTACGTTCGAGTCGAACGGGCTCTTCGTCGCCGTGCGCGGTAAAGGCGTGCCCCGGCTGGTGCACCCCGGCTTCCGCGACATGCGCGGCTACACGGCGATGTATCGCGATTTCCTCGGCTCCGTGAGGGATGGACGCGCGCCCGAGATGAGTCTCGAGCGGGCGATGGACGATCAGCGGCTCATGGACCAGGTCTACGCGACCCTCGAGCCGTGACCGAACACTACGACATCATCATCATCGGCAGCGGCGCCGGCGGCGGGACGATGGCGCGGGCGCTGTCGGAGACGTCCGCCCGGATCCTGGTCCTCGAGCGCGGCGATTTTGTCCCCCAGGAAGCGGAGAACTGGGACCCGGACGCCGTGTGGCGGCAGCTCCGCTACCAGACGAACGAAGAGTGGCTCGACGCCGCGGGACGCGCCTTCCGGCCGTACACCCACTACAACGTCGGCGGGAACACGAAGTTCTGGGGCAGCGTGCTCTATCGGCTGCGGCGGGAAGACTTCCAGGCGGTGCAGCATCTCGACGGCGTTTCGCCGGCGTGGCCGATCGACTACGAGACGCTCGCGCCGTATTACGAGCGCGCCGAGCGTCTCTATCACGTCCGCGGCGAGGTGGGGGACGATCCGACGGAGCCTCCGCGCGGGCCGTATCCCCACGAGCCCGTGCCGCATTCGACGGGCATGGCGGAGATCGTCGAGCAGCTGCGCCAGCAGGGGCTGCACCCCTCGCCGCTGCCGCTCGGCGTCATCCGGCCGGGGGAGCCCGACGGCTGCGTCCTCTGCAACACGTGCAATTCCTTTGCGTGCAAGATCCACGCGAAGAGCGAAGCGGAGGTGTGCGGAATCCGTCCTGCGCTGCAGCGGCCGAACGTGACGCTATGGACGAACGCCCGCGCGCGGCGTCTCGTCACCGATCCGTCCGGTCGGAGACTCGTCGCGGTCGACGTGGAACGCAACGGCGCGACGGTCCGCGTCGAGGCGCCGCTGTTCGTCGTGGCGTGCGGCGCGGTCAATTCCGCGGCGCTGCTGCTGCAATCGGCGAACGACCGGCATCCAGGCGGGCTCGCCAATGCCTCCGGCCTGGTGGGGAAGCGCTACATGGCGCATCTGGCGACGATGATGGAGGGCTTTCATCCGTTTCGCCGGAACGCGACCGTCTTCCAGAAGACCGTCGCCATCAACGATTTCTACCTGCGCGGCCCGAAGGCGGACTATCCGCTCGGGCACATCCAGGCGCAGGGCCGAACGCACGGCGTCATGGCGCAGATCGTCGTCCCCTGGATTCCGTTGTGGGCCTATGAGGCGTGGGTCGCCCGCGGCGTGGACTGGCTGGCGATGTCGGAGGATCTGCCGAGCGTAGACAATCGCGTGACGGTCGAGCCCGACGGACGCATCCGCCTGCGCTATCAGCCGAACAATCTCGGGCCGCACAGGGCGCTCGTGAAGGAGACCGAGCGGATCCTCAAGCGCCTCGGCTTCTGGCTCGTCGTGAAGCACTCGCACGGCAGCCGGAATACGACGCACCAGTGCGGGACGGTGTGTTTCGGCACGGATCCGCGCCAATCCGTGCTGGATCCGTTCTGCCGCGCTCACGACGTCGAGAATCTGTTTGTCGTCGACGCCTCGTTCTTTCCCTCGTCGGCGGCGGTCAACCCGGGCCTGACGATCGCGGCCCAGGCGCTGAGGGTCGCGGATCATATGATTGAGCATGATCTTTCGTGAGGTCTCCCTGTGAAAGCCCGATCGTTCAGCCATAGCGGCATCACGGTGTCGAACTTCAACAGGGCGGTCCAGTTCTACTGGGACGTCTTCGGCTGTCCGCTGGTCGGGGTAACCGACGCCCCGCCTGATCGGGTGCGAGGGTTCTTCGGCGTGGACGTGCCGGGCGCGACCTGCAAGATCGGGTGGATACGGTTCCCCGGGGGGGCCGTCATGGAGATCTTTCACTTCGAGCCGCCGCTAGCGCCGCAGCCGGTCATGTGGAACCGCCAGGGCATGACGCACATCTGCCTGAACGTCCGCGGCATCCAGAAGTGGCACGACTACCTGGTGAGCAAGGGGCTCGAGATCGTCAGCCCGCCGGAGCAATCCCCTCGCGGTCACTGGCTGTTCTTCGTGAAGGACTTCGACGGGAATCTCATCGAGATCACCGATCTCGGCTACATGTACCACGTGCTGAAGTGGCTCGGCCCGCTCGGCGGGTGGATCTTCCGGAAGAAAATGTACAAGCACTACTACGAAGCGTAACGAGGCTTCGCTTGCACACGGCGTTCTGCGCGCGTGGCCGGCTGACGTTTCACTCCGAAATCCCTCTCCGCAGTCCGGAAAAACACCACGCCGGCGACTTCCACCCCAACGCGCGCGGAACGCGCGTCGGGGGCCCCGGGCTTGTCGGCGGCAGGGCAGGGTTCCACTCCGCTCGATGCCTGTGACTCGCTCCGTCACCCTACCCGGATCTCTGGCGCCTTCGCGATGTTTTTCCGTCTGACGCGTCCACGGCCTGCTCCGAAGGGATTTCTCCGTGAAACATCCGCTGGCTGACGCGCGCGCTCATCCACGCGGTGATTGCGTCTGTCGACGGACGCCGTAGAGCACGGCGAACTCGCCGCGCAGCCGGAAATCGGCGAGGCGATTCGTCGCGGCAGCGAGCGAGAAGGGCCTCCAGCAAGCGAGCGCCGGAGGGAAGCCGCCT
>DAIUEK010000154.1:0-5345 GCA_036845165.1 Vicinamibacterales bacterium
CTAGCGCCCCAGGAGAACGAGATGGAGTTTGCCAGTCGCATCGCGCGTCTCGGAACGGAAACCGCGTTTGCCGTTTCTGACGATGCGCGCGCCTGGGCGGCCCAGGGCCACCCGGTGTTTCCCTTCCACCTGGGCGACATCAACATCGCCACGCCCGCCAATATCGTGGAGGCCGCGCACCGCGCGATCCGCGACGGCAAGACCGGCTACGCGCCCGCGGCCGGCATTCCGGAGCTGCGCGCCGCCATCGCCGACGACATGGCCCGCGACCGCGGCGTCCCGTTCTCGATGGAGAACGTCTCGGTGCAGCCGGGCGGTAAGCCCGTGATCGGGAAGTTCCTGATGGCGCTGATGAACCCGGGCGACGAGGTGCTCTATCCGAATCCGGGCTATCCCATTTACGAATCGCAGATCCAGTTTCTCGACGGCGTGGCGCTCCCGTACGGCTACCAGACGACACCCGCGGGCTTCCGGCTCCGGCGCGACCAGATGGAGGCCGCCGTGACGCCGCGGACGCGGTTCCTTCTCTATAACAACGCGCAGAATCCCATCGGGGCCGAGTCCGACGACGAGGAGATGCAGTGGGTCGCGGATTTCGCGATCCGGCACGACCTGTGGGTGCTGTCCGATGAGGCGTACTTTCACATCCGCTACTCGGGCACGAGCCGGAGCATCGTCAGCCTGCCCGGCATGCAGGCGCGCACCGTGGTGCTCACGGGTCACTCCAAGCGATACGCGATGACCGGCTGGCGGCTGGGCGCGGCCGTCGGGCCCAAGGACGTCATCGACGTGATCTCGCGGCTCAACGTCAATCAGGAATCCTGCACGAATCACTTCGTGCAATACGCCGGCCTCGAGGCGCTGCGCGGCGATCAAGCGGGCCACTTTCAGATCGTGCGGACGCTGAAGGAACGGCGCGACACGCTCGTCGAGGCGTTGCGGACCATTCGGGGCGTGTGCCTGCCGGTCGTGCCCGAGGTGACGTTCTACTTGTATGTGGACGTCACCGACGTGTTTCACCGGCGCGGGTTGAAGGACTCACAGGCGTTTCGCCTCGACGCGCTGCACCAGACGGGCGTGTCGTTCTGCTCGCGCGATCATTTCGGTCGAAAACTCCCCGGCGAAGATCGCGTGTGCATCCGCCTGGCGTACTCGGGCATCGACCCGAACGGGATCGGGGAGGGCATCGCCCGCCTGAAGGCCCACTGGGAGTCGTAGCGCTGCGAGCGGGTAGTACTGGATGGGGGTTGTGATGAAGGCAACAGACAGCGCGACGGCGGTGCCCGGGACGTCCGTATTCTCGTTCGGGCCTCGGCGCGGCATCTTTGTCAACGTCGTCGACGAACTCGCCGCCAGGGGCCCCGCGCTGAGCGACGACGAGCTCGGTCACTTTCTGGTGCTCGACCACGCGTATCGCGCCCTGTGCGCGATCCTCTACAACTACGTGCCGGGCTCCGGCCATCCGGGCGGGTCGATCTCGTCGGGCCGGTTCGTGCAGGCCGTTCTCTTTGACGCGCTCGACTACGACCTGTCGAATCCCGACGCGCCCGGCGCGGATCTCATTTCGTATGCCGCCGGCCACAAGGCGCTGGGGCTCTACGCGCTGTGGGCGCTGCGCAACGAAGTTGCGCGGATCGGAAATCCGGGCCTTCTGCCCGCGTCCGACGTCCAGCAACTGCGGTTGGAGGACCTGCTCGGATTCCGGCGCAACCCCATCAACGACACGCCGCTCATGCGGCAGTTCCACGCGCGGGCGCTCGACGGGCACCCGACACCCGCCACGCCCTTCGTCAAGCTCGCGACCGGAGCCTCCGGCGTCGGCATCGCGGCGTCGTTCGGCCTTGCGCTCGGCGCGATCGACATCTATCGCGAGAACGCGCCGCGCGTGCACGTGGTCGAAGGCGAGGGCGGGATGACGCCCGGTCGCGTGGCCGAAGCCTTTGCCGCAGCCGGGACGATGGGCCTCCGGAATCTCGTCGTGCACGTGGACTGGAACCAGGCGTCCATCGACTCCAATCGCGTCTGCCGCGACGGCGCCGAGCCCGGCGACTACGTGCAGTGGGATCCCGTCGAGTTCGCGTATCTGCACGACTGGAACGTGATCCTCGTGCCGGACGGCAAGGACTACCAGCAGATTGTCGCGGCCCAGCATCGCGCGCTCGCGATGGACAACGGCCAGCCGACCGCTATCGTCTATCGCACGGTCAAGGGCTGGGAGTACGGCATCGAAGGCCGCGCGTCGCACGGCGCGGGCCACAAGCTGTGCGCGTCGGGTTTCTATGACGCGGTGGCGCCGCTTCTGAAAGACCGCCTTTCCGAGGTCCCGAGATGCGAAGGCGATGCCCAGCGCTGCCGGGGCTGCGATCCCGGGGTCATCGAGGGCTGCTACTGGGAAGCGCTGCAAGCCATCCGGCACATGCTCACCAGCAACCGCGCCGCCGTGGATGCGTTGTGCGCGCGATTGGCGTCGGCCCGATCGCGGCTTGCCGTCCGCGCGCGCACACCCCGGTCGAACGCGCCCAATGTCAGCGCGGTGTACCAGTTGCGCGCGGAGGACGCGAGCCATCCACCCGCGGAGCTCGTGCTCAAACCGGGCACGGAGACGACGCTGCGCGGGGCGCTGGCCGACGTGCTCAATCACTTCAACCGCGTATCCGGCGGCAGCCTGCTGGTTGCCTCTGCGGATCTGGCCGGATCCACGTCGGTCAGCAACGTGACGCGCGGATTCCACGAGGGCTACTTCCACGCCACGAAGAATCCCGATTCACGGCTGCTGTCGGTCGGGGGCATTTGCGAGGACGCGGCCGCCGGCCTGTTGTCGGGCCTCTCGGCCTACGGCTGGCACATCGGCGTTGAATCGTCCTATGCGGCGTTCCTCGCGCCGCTCGGACACATTGCCGCGCGGCTCCATGCGATCGGCGGCCAGGCCCGCCGCGCGCAAGCGCCCGGCGAGCCCTACAAGCCGTTCATCCTCGTGTGCGCGCACGCGGGGCTGAAGACCGGCGAAGACGGGCCGACGCACGCCGACCCGCAGGCGCTGCAGTTGCTGCAGGAGAACTTCCCGCGCGGGACGATGGCCACGCTGACGCCGTGGGATCCGCAGGAGATGTGGCCGATGATCGTGGCCGCGCTTCGCGTCCGGCCCGCGATCATTGCAGTGTTCGTCACGCGCCCGAGCGAGACGGTGATCGACCGCGCCGCGCGCGGGCTCGCGCCGGCCTCCGATGCCGTCACGGGCGTCTACGCGCTGCGGCGCGCCGATCCTTCACGGCGTCGCGACGGCACAGTGGTCCTCCAGGAGAGCGGCGCGGCATACGCGTTTGTCGAGGAGGCCCTGCCGCTCATCGAGCAGGCCGGCCTGAACGTGCACGTGATGTATGTCGCCTCCGCGGAGTTGTTCGATCTGCTGCCGGCCGACGAGCAGGCGCGCATCTATCCGCCGGACCTCGCGCACGACGCGATGGGCATCACCGGCTTCACGCTGCCGACCCTCTACCGGTGGATTACCTCGGAGGCCGGGCGCGCGCATTCGCTCCATCCGTTCCTGAAGGGGCATTACCTGGGCAGCGGCCAGGGCGCCGCCGTGATCGAAGAGGCCGGACTCGACGGGCGCAGCCAATTCGAGGCGATTCGCCGGTACGTCCAGGAGCGGAATGCCGGTGCGTAAGTCGATCTGATGAAAGACCTCGAGTTCTCAGCGGCCGAAATGCGCGCGATGGCCGACGCCGTCGTCAGCCGCTCGGTCGATCACATCGTGTCGGCCGAACGCCAGCCGAGTTGCGGCGACGTGGACGCCGGCGTGCTGTGCCGGTCGTTGCGCGAGCCGGCACCCGAGCGGGGTGTCGCGCTCGATCCGCTGCTGGACCAGTTGTTCAACGAATGGATCCCGCGATCGTTCACGACGATCGGCCCCGGCTACCTCGCGTATATTCCCGGCGGCGGCCTCTACCCGGCCGCGCTCGCGGACTTCATCGCCGACACGACCAACCGCTTCACCGGCGTCTGGATGGCGGCGCCGGCGCTCGTGCAGCTCGAGGCCAACGCGCTTGACTGGCTCCGCGAGTGGATGGGATTTCCGGACGGCGCTCGTGGGTTGTTCACGACCGGTGGATCGATGGCGACCTTCAACGCGATCGTCTGCGCCCGGGAGCGGCATCTCGGCGCGGAGATCCGCCGCGGCGTGCTCTACACCTCCGACCAGGCGCATCATTCCATTCTGAAGGCGGCCAAACTCGCGGGGGTCATGCCCGATCGCGTCCGCGCGGTGCCGTCGGACGGGCGCTACCGGCTCCGCAAGGACGCGCTCGCCGACGCGATTGCCGTCGATCGACGTGCCGGCCTCACGCCGTTCGCGATCGTCTCGACCGCCGGCACGACCAACACCGGCGCGGTCGATCCCCTGGAGGCGATTGCTGATGTCGCCGCGCGGGAGGGGCTCTGGCATCATATCGACGGCGCGTACGGCGCCTTTTTCAATCTCTGCGACGAACTGCGCGACGGCGTGTTGCGTGGGATCTCGCGGGCGGACTCGCTCACGCTCGACCCGCACAAGGGCATGTTTCTGCCCTACGGCACCGGCGCGCTGCTCGTCCGCGACGGTGCCGCCTTGCGCGCGGCCCACGAAGCGACCGCCGCCTACCTGCCCGCCATGCCGCATCCCGAAGACTTCTACGATCCCAGCCAGCACGGTCCCGAGCTCTCGCGTCCGTTTCCCGGGCTGCGTGTGTGGTTGTCGGTGAAGCTGTTTGGATCGGCAGCCTTCCGCGAGGCGATCACCGAAAAGCGCGCCCTCGCCGTGGACGCCGCCCGCCGCGTCGCCGCGCTGCCGGGCATCGTCATCGACGCGCCCCCTGAACTGTCGTTGTTCGCGTTCCACCTCACGTGGCCCGGCGCCACGCGCGCCGACGAGGACGAGGCGACGAAAACCCTGCTCGACAAGACGACCGCGCGAGGCCGGGTGATGGTGACGGGATGTACCGCGCAGGGCCGGTATCTCGGCCGTGTGTGCGTGCTGAGCTTCCGGACGCATCAGCCGCACATCGACGCGCTCGTGGACGATCTCGCGGCGTCGATCGCCGAGATTCTCCCCCGGCGGTAGCCGGGCAGTTCCGGCGCCCGCAAGCGGCCGAAAACGCTCTGATGAGCTGCCGCGTCGGCGTTCACGTGAGAGCGGTCCCTGTATGTTCAATGCCGCTCGAGCGTCAGCCCTGCGCGGTTCAATAAGTGTTCAGTTGTGCACAGCACTGTCGCCGCTCTCTGTGTGAGACTTGGAGGTTCAGTCGTGAGCTCGGAAGGAGTCAATCATGAGAGTGAAGAGAATCGTGACGGCGATGATGGCCGGTTGT
>DAIUEK010000155.1:0-5338 GCA_036845165.1 Vicinamibacterales bacterium
CTGGAACACGCGACCTACGTGCTGTCGTTCGGGGCGCCGATCGCCGAGGACTGGCTCTCGCCCGTCTGGACGATGCGCTCGTACGGACGACTTCGCCGAGGCTCCCCGCACGAGCGCGGCCGGCTCGTGCAGATCGACGCGCGCCGCTCGATGACCGCGCGAAAAGCGGACGAGTGGCTGGCCGTGCCGGCCGATCGTCAGGCGGCCCTCGCCTATGGCCTCGCCGCGGTGCTCCTCCGCGAAGGCCGCACGGCACGTGATGCCTTTGGCGCCGCCAGCGGCAATATTCCCGATTTCGAGCGCGCCGTCGTCGCGCGCTACATGGCCGACGAGGTCGCGGCGATGACCGGCGTGCCGGTCGTCACCGTGCTGCGTCTTGCGCGGGATCTGGTGGCCAGCCCACGCCCGCTCGTCACGGTCGCGACCGACGCCGATCCGGCGCTCATCGAGGCTGTCATGTCACTCAACGCGCTCATTGGCGCGCTCGACCGTCCGGGCGGGATGTTCGCCGCCGTGCGGCCGAGGGCGACGAGTGAACCCGATCAAACGCTGGCCAGCCAGCAGGACCTGGCGTCGGCGCGCGTCGTCGCGCTGCGGGACGCCTCCGTGCTGCGTTCGCTGTCGACGCCGACGGCCCTCCTCGAGACCGTGGAGCGCGCGGAGTTTGTGGTGAGCTTCTCGCCCTATCTCGACGAGGCCGCCCAGGCCGCCGACCTCCTGATGCCCCTGCACACGCCGCTCGAGAACTGGCACGCCGTGGTTCCACCGGCGGCCATCCGAGGCGAGCAGATCGCCGTGTCCCGGCCCGCCGCCGCCGCGCGACTGGACACACGCGACGGGGGGGCCCTGTTGAAGATGATGGCCACCGCGGCCGGCGGGGATCTCGCGGCGGCGTGCAGCTGGAACACCTCAGAGGACCTCGTCAGCGCAGAAGTCACGCGACTCGGGCATGAACGGCGGGGGACACCCTACGCGACTCCCTACCAGACGGAATGGGTCGGGCAGTTGGAACACGGGGGGTGGTGGATTCAGGCAGAGAACTCGCCTGAATCCTTCGCGATGGCCGTCCTCGACTCCGGTGGCTGGCTGGATCCCGCGTTCGAGCCGGGCGAAATCCTGACGACCCTCGAAGCGCGTGGCGGACCGTCGTTGAGTCTGCCGGTCATCAGTGCGGCGCGCAAAGACGAAGGCGACCCTTCGACGCGTGGCGAGTATCCGCTCCGCGCGACCGCATTCACGCCGGCCGTGATCGACCTCGTGGGCGGCCAGAATCAGCCGGCGCTGTTCGAGTTGCTGGGCCAGCCGGACGGGCTGCCCTGGCGGGTCTGGGTGGAGATGAGTCCGGACACCGCGCGCGCGCTGAACATCCAGCACGGGGCCTGGGTGCGGGTGAGCTCGCCCCACGGAACGATAGAAGCCGTGGCGGTCCTGGCTGAGGGCGCCGCTCCGGATTGCGTGGCCATCGCCCACGTGCCGTTCATGCCCGGTGGCGGCCGCTGGGCACGCACACCTGAGGCGGATGTGCGGCGGCTCTGGCCGCGCGGGCGGTCGGCCCTCGGAACGGTGCCGGCCAAAGTGACGCGAGGATAGGGGCTTATGGCGAGATGGGGTCTGGTCATCGATCTCGACCGGTGCACGGGGTGCCAGGCGTGTGTCGTTGCCTGCAAACACGAAAACAACGTGCCGTTCTCGACGCCGGAGACGGCGTCGCAGGGCCGGCTCATGTCCTGGATCAACCTGCTGGCCGTCGAATCCGGCGGGCAGCGCGCCGGCACGCCGATGCCGGTCATGTGTCAACACTGCGATCGCCCACCCTGCATCGACGTCTGTCCGACGAGCGCGACATACATCAATCCGGAGGGCATCGTCGCGCAGATCTATCCGCGGTGCATCGGGTGCCGGTATTGCGCCAACGCGTGTCCCTATGCCGTGAAGGTGTTCAACTGGACGAGCCCGGACTGGCCGGAGTCCATGGCGGCCATGCACAACCCCGACGTGTCCCTCCGCCCGCGCGGGGTGATCGAAAAATGCACGTTTTGCCACCACCGGCTGCAGCAGGCGCGCGAGCGTGTGCGCGCCGAGGGGCGCGAGTTGGCCGCGAACGACTACGTGCCGGCCTGCGTGCAGACGTGCCCCGCCGACGCGATGGTGTTCGGCGATCTCGAAGATCCTCATAGCGCGGTCTCTGCGCTCGCCGCCAATCCACGCGCATTCCGCTGGATGAACGAAGAGCTCGGCACGCGCCCGAAAGTGATCTACTTGCGAGGGAATGAGTGATGGGTCAGTCCGCCGTTCACGCCGACGCCTTTGACGCCGAGCCCCTCATCACCCCCATCCTGACCGTAGGCCCGAGCTTCCGCCGCTGGGCGACGGCGCTCGGCGGGGTGGTCGCGTGGGCGGTGTTCGCCTGGGTGTGGCAACTGTCCCACGGCCTCGGGGCCACGCACCTCGGCCGGCCGGTGTACTGGGGACTCTACATCACGAATTTCGTGTTCTTCATCGGCGTCTCTCACGCCGGCACGTTGATCTCGGCGATCTTGCGTATCGTGGACGCCGAGTGGCGGCGGCCGATTACGCGCATGGCCGAGGTCATCACCGTGCTGGTGCTCTTCTTCGGCGTCGGCAACGTGCTGCTGGATCTGGGCCGGCCGGATCGGGCGCTCTTCGTGCTCCTGCATCCGCACCTCTCGTCGCCCTTGCTCTGGGACCTGTCGAGCATTTCCGTCTATCTGACGGCGAGCACGACGTATCTGTACCTCCCGCTCATTCCCGACATCGCGATCCTGCGCGACCGCACGACGGGTTGGCGGAAACGCCTGTATACCCGGCTGGCGCTCGGCTGGACCGGAACCGAGCAGCAGCACCATCGTCTCGAACGGGTAATCGGCGTCATGGCGATCGTGGTCATTCCGATCGCCGTCTCGGTCCATACGGTCGTGTCGTGGGTGTTCGCCATGACGATTCAGCCGATGTGGCACTCGAGCATCTTCGGTCCGTATTTCGTGGTCGGGGCGATTTTCTCCGGCATCGCCGCCATCATTGTCGCGATGGCCATCGTGCGGAAAGTCTACGGTCTGGAGCAATACCTGAAGCCCATCCACTTCAATAACCTGGGGCTGCTGCTCCTGGTCTTTGCGTGCCTCTGGCTCTACTTCACGTTTTGCGAGCACCTCACCGCCTGGTACGGCCAGGGCCCGATGGAGGTCACGGTCCTCAACGAGAAGTTGTTCGGTCGATACGCGCCCTACTTCTGGACGATGATCGCCAGCTGTTTTGTCATTCCGTTCGGCATCCTGGCGAACTCGAGAACGCGCACCATCGCCGGCACGGTGGTTGCCTCCGTGTTCGTGAACATCGGCATGTGGCTCGAGCGGTTCACGATCGTCGTGCCGACGCTGTCGAATCCACGCGCGCCGATCCACAGCTTCACCTACTGGCCGAGCTGGGTCGAATGGTCGCTCATGGCCGGTTGTTTTGCGGCGTTCACGCTGCTCTATATGGGATTCACGAAACTCTTTCCGATTGTGTCGATCTGGGAACTGCAGGAGGAGGCGGCGGCGCGGGCGAAGGTGCCTCAGGCCGTCCCCGTGGTACTGGAAGCCTGATGCGCACCCTTACAGTCCTCGTCTCGTTGTTGCTCGCCGCCGCCATCGCCGGCAAGGCGCAGACCGCGGCACCCGGCCGGCCCGCGTCGGCTCCGGCGCTCGTCCGCCTTCCCGTGGAACTGCCGGACAACCCGGCGGCAGGTGCCCGGTTGTTCGCCGAGAAACGCTGTGTGCAATGCCACGCCCTCGGGGCGAGCGAGAGCCAGATCGGTCCCGACCTGGGGCGCATCGTGTTTCCGGGGACCGTTCTCGACCTGGCGGGAGCCTTCTGGAACCATGGCGCGGTCATGCGCGAGAAGATGCACGACCTGAAGGTGCCGGTGCCCGTGCTCGAGAGCCGGCAGATGGCCGATTTGCTGGCCTTCCTGACGGCCTATCGCTACTACCTGGCGCAGGTCGGTGAGCCCGGAAACCCGGCGCGCGGACGCCAGCTCTTCGCCGCGAAGAGTTGCGGCGTCTGCCACGGAACCCCCGCCGACTTCAAGAAGGCCGGGCCCAGTCTGGAACGGTACCGCGGCAACTTCTCCGCCATCTACATCGCGCAATCCATGTGGAACCACGGCGACAAAATGGCTGAAGTCATGCGGGCCGCCGGCATCGCGTGGCCACAGTTCCAGGGGAGCGAGATGGGGGACCTGGTCGCCTACCTGCAGACCGGGAACAGCGCGAACGGCGCCGACCCTGTGTACTACGAGCCAGGGAGTCCCCGCCGGGGCGCCGATCTGTTCACGAGCAAGCGCTGCCGCGACTGTCACGCGATCGGCGGCATCGGGGGCCGGGTTGGGCCCGACCTGGGGGCGCGCGGCCGCGAGCTCATGGGCCCCATCGCGTCGGTCGCCGGCTTGATGTGGAACCACAGCCATCGCATGACCACGGAATTCCAGCGGCGCGGTATTCCCCGCGTCAATTTCTCCGGCCAGGAGATGGCCGACATCATCGCCTATTTGTATTTTGTGAACTACGCCACCGTCTATGCCGCGCCGGAGCGTGGCTCGAAAGTGTTTGCCGACAAGTGCTCCGGGTGCCACACGGTTGGCGGCGGCCGGCGCACCGGGCCGGACTTGAAGGCCGTGCCGAATCTCGACGATCCCACGGCCATTATCACGGCGATGTGGAATCATGCGGAAGGGATGGAGGACAGGCTGCGGCGCCTGGGCACGATCTGGCCGCAGTTCGCTCCAGGAGAGGTCGCGGATCTATCGGCGTTCCTCCTCGTCAGCCGGGGGTGGGTGCCACCGACCGCGCCTCGGAGTGCGAAGACAACGCCCGGCAGGTGACGCCGCCGGCGGCGCGCGAGCCTGAGATGGAGTGACGGAATTCCGTCGGTTCGCCGAGGTGTCGGCGGCACACGCTCACCCGCTCGCGCTTTTATCCCTTCAAGTTGGCCGCTCCGTTGCAAAGCATAGGGCGTCGACCCATGCATCCCGACCTTCAAGCGATCGTCGACGCCGATCGGGCCGCGCGGCGCGAGGTCGAGGCGGCGCGGCAGCGGCTCGCCGCGCGGACCCAGGCCGAGCGCGATCGGCTGCAGGTGGAGCGTGCCCAGGCGGACGCGGCGGCGCGGGCGCTGCTCGACGCGACCATTGGGACAGTCGCGACGGACACCTCGGCCCGCGTCGAGGCGCATCGGGCCGCGCGCGCGGCCGTGCGGGAGCGCCGGAAGGCGCGTGCGGACGCTGTCGCGCCGGCGGCCATCAACGAATACGTGTCGCTCATCCGGGGCGACCGCCAGA
>DAIUEK010000156.1:0-5323 GCA_036845165.1 Vicinamibacterales bacterium
GGTTGGAGGTTGGAGGTTGAGGGTTCAACCTTCAGCCAGGACTCTGGCGAAAGCGGAGCGGTCGACGTTACCGCCGGTGAGGACCACGCCCACGGAGCGGCCGTGGATCCGGTCGCGTTCGCTGAGCAGCGCTGCCACCGTCGACGCCGCGGCGCCTTCCGCGACGTTGTGGGTGTCGTCATAGATCGCTCGCATCGCCGCTTCGATCTCATCGTCGGTCACCTCGACCACGCGCACGATCCCTGTGCGGATTTGATCGAGGGCGTCAGGCACCGGCGTACGGCACGCCATGCCGTCGGCGATCCGTGTCGTGGCGTCGTGGGAGACGGGACGGCCGAGCGCGAGCGATCGCGCGTACGCCGGCGCCGAGGCCGCGACGACGGCCACGATCTGTGTTCGCAGCCCGAGGGCGTTCCGCGCGGCGATGGCGCCGCAGATCCCCGATCCCAGTCCGATGGGCACATAGAAGGTGTCGAGATCGGGCGCAGCGCGGAAGAGCTCCAGGGTGTAGGACGCGACGCCCTGCACGAGCCGCGCGTCGAACGACGGCACCATGTGCCAGCCACGTTCGTGCGCAATCCGCTCGGCCGCCTCGAGCGACGCCTGGAAGTCGTGGCCTTCTTCGATGAGCTCCACGCCAAGCGCCCGCATCGCGTCGTTTTTTCCCGTACTGTTGCCGTGCGGCACGACGATCGCGGCGGGGATGCCGTGGCGCCTCGCGGCAAAGCCCACCGACTGGCCGTGGTTGCCGCGCGTGGCGGCAACCACGCCCCGAACCGGCGTGCCGCCGCGGCGCAGGGCGTCGAAGTACACGAGCCCTCCACGCACCTTGAAGGCGCCGACGGGCGTCTGGTTCTCGTGCTTCACCCACACCTGCGCGCCGACTCGAGCGTCGAGCAGCGGCCATCGCTGCTGCGGTGTCGGCGCCATCGCCTGGTAGACGACCGTCGCCGCGGCTTCGAGAGCGGACAGTGTCAGCATGCGCGAATGCTACTGCCCCCAGCCTCCAGCCTCCAACCTCCAACCTCCACCGGTATGATGGGCGCATGATGCTGGCATCCCTCGTCTTGCTGCTCGCCCTCGCCCCACAGCCCGGGACGAGCACCATTGCGGTCATCCCGCAGCCGGTGAAGGTGACCGGGCGACCGGGGCACTTCACGGTCACTCCTCGCACCGTCATCCAGACGGACGCCGCGTCGGCGGCGATCGGCCGGCAGTTCGCGCGCTACCTGGAACCGGCCACCGGCTTCACGCTCCGGGTGCACCGTGGTGGCGCCCCGCCGCCGGGATCGATCGCCTTCCAGCGCGACCGCACGCTCAACCGGCTCGGACCCGAAGGCTACATCCTCGACATCCGTCCGTCGCGGATCGTCGCGCGCGCGCCGGAGCTGGCGGGCCTCTTCTACGCGGCGCAGACGATGCGGCAGTTACTCCCGCCCGAGATCTTTCGCGACGCGCCGATCGGTACCGTCGCGTGGACGCTGCCCGCGGGCACGATCGAGGACTACCCGCGATTTTCGTGGCGCGGGGCGCACCTCGACGTCGGACGGCACTTCCTGCCGAAGGAGTTCGTGAAGAAGTACATCGACCTGCTCGCGCTGCACAAGCTGAACACCTTTCACTGGCACCTGACGGAGGACCAGGGGTGGCGCCTCGAGATCAAGCAATACCCGAAGCTGACCGAGGTGGGCGCATGGCGGAAGGAAACACTGGTCGGCCGAAACCGGACGCCCGGGCAGGCGCAGTACGACGGACAGCGCCATGGCGGGTTCTACACGCAGGACGACGCGAGAGAGATCGTGGCGTATGCGAAAGCGCGGTTCGTCACCGTCGTCCCCGAAATCGAGATGCCGGGACACGCGGTGGCGGCCATCGCGGCGTATCCGGAGCTCGGCGTGTCGGGCGAGCCGATGGAGGTGGCGACCAGGTGGGGCGTCTTCTCCGACATCCTCAATGCCGAGCCGTCGACCGTGCGGTTCATGCAGAACGTGCTGACCGAGGTGATGGCGATCTTCCCGGGACCCTACATCCACATCGGCGGCGACGAGGCGGACAAGGCCAAGTGGAAGGCGAACCCGCGCATCCAGGCGCGCATCAAGGAGCTCGGGGTCGCCGACGAGCACGAGCTGCAAAGCTGGTTCATCCGCCAGATGGACACGTTCCTCACGGGCCACACGCGCCGGCTCGTCGGGTGGGACGAGATCCTCGAAGGGGGCCTCGCCGAGCACGCGCTCGTGATGTCCTGGCGCGGCACCACAGGCGGGATCGACGCGGCGCGCGCCGGTCACGACGTCGTGATGGCGCCGACCAGTCACACGTATTTTGATTACGCCCAGTCGAAGGATGCGAACGAGCCGGTGGGACAGAGCGCGGTGCTGACGCTCGAGACCGTCTATGGGTTCGACCCCGTCCCCGCGGAACTGGAGCCGCAGTTCGTCAAACACGTGCTCGGCGCGCAGGCGCAGCTGTGGACGGAGTACATGGCGGATCCCAAACAGGTCGAGTACATGGCGTTCCCGCGCCTGACGGCGCTCGCCGAAGTCGTCTGGACGCCCAAGGATCGGAAGGACTATCCGAACTATCTCGCGAGGCTCGCCACGCACATGCAACGGCTGCGGGCGCTGGACGTGAACGCGCGGCCTCTCCAGTAGAGGAGGACGGATGCCCTCGAAGAAGACGCTACTCGTCGTCCTCGTCGTCCTGGTCCTGCTGGCCATCGCGGGCTACGTGGCCGCGCGCATGGTCCTCGGGTCGAGCATCGTCCCCGAGCAGCTCGAGCAGCAGCTGTCCGCGCGCTTCGGTCAGCCGGTTCACATCGGCGGCGCCACGGCGTCGGTGTTCCCGAGAGTCGCGCTCGACATGCGCGACGTATCGATCGGCACGATACCGTCGGTGACGCTGGCGCAGGTCCAGGTCGCGACGAGCCTTCGCGGTCTCTTCTTACGGACGATCGAGGACGCCGAAGTCATCGTCACCGGCGGCCGGATGACGCTGCCGCTGCCGTTCTCGCTCGTGCCGGACGCTGCCGCGAGCGCACCCGGCGCACCCGGCGCCGGATTCACGGTGAACTCGATACGCAAGATCGTGTTCCGCAACGTGGCGCTCGTGGCCGGGGACCAGGTGCTCACCATCGATCTCGACTCGTCGGTCGTGGGCGATCGCCTCGACATCAGCATGCTGACGGCCCGGGCGAAGAAGACGCACATCGACGCGAAGGGGGCGCTGACCAGCATCGCGACGCTGGAAGGATCCCTGGACGCGACGGCGGATTCGCTCGACCTGAACGAGATGATCGCGATCGGGTCGGCGCTTGCGGTGCCCGACCGCAAGGCGAGCAGCGGGAATCGGACCGCCGGCGCGCCGAGCCTGATGCACGTCACGATCAACATCAAGGCGCCGAAGGGTCAGTTTGGTGCGTACGATTTTCACAACCTGTCGACCGCGGTCGACGCGGTGCCTGGCCGGTTCGCCCTCAATCCCCTGTCGGTCCAGATCTTCGGCGGCACGTTTCAGGGGCGCCTCGACGCCGAGACCGGCGGGCCGGTTCCCGTCCTGAAACTGAACGGCCGCGTCGCGGGGCTCGACGTGACGCAGGTAATGAAGAGCAGCGGATCGCCGGGTGGCCTGACCGGCCGGCTCGGCGGCACGGTGTCGCTGGTGGGCCTTGGCGCTGACGCGCCGGCACTGATGCGGACCGCGCGCGGAACGATCGCCGCCGTCGTCACAGACGGCACCTTCCCGCATCTCGACATGGTGCGATCGATCGTCCTCGCTTTCGGCAAGCCGTCGGGGCCGCCGCAGGGAGCCGGCTCGGCCTTCTCGAGCCTCGGGGGCTCGTTCGCGCTCGCGAACGCCGTGCTCACGTCCGACAACTTCTCGATCACGTCGCGCGACTTCGACATGCACGGCCGCGGCATGCTCCGCGTCGACAGCGGCGCCGTGGCCGCGCGCGTCGATGTCGCGTTGTCCCCCGAGCTGACGGCGCAGGCCGGGACCGACCTCAGACGCTACGCCGAGCAGGGTGGGCGCGTGATCGTCCCCACGACGATCAGCGGCTCGCTCGACGCCCCGAGCGTGTCGCTCGACGTCGCCGCCGCGACCCGTCGCGCGCTCGGCAACGAGCTGCAGCGCCGGGCGACATCGCTGCTCGAGGGGCTCTTCAAGAAGAAGAAGAAAGGGGGATAGGGCATTGGCGATTGCCGATTGGCGACTGCCGATTGGCGCTGTCGATGTTCACGGCGTGTCAGACAACCCGGCCATCCGGAAGATCACGGTGGCGAGCGCCGAGTAGTCGTCGTCGCCGCGCCCCGCGGCCACGAGCGCCGTGACGAGCTGCTGGACGAGGGCGGCGACCGGCGCGGGCGCGGCGTGCGCGGCCAGCGTCTCACTCGCGATCCGGTAGTCTTTCGCGTAAAGCCGCGCGCGGAAACCCGGCGTGTAGTTCCCGTTCAGAATCCGCTCGCCGTGTACCTCGAGCACCCGGCTGGCGGCGAATCCGCCGAGCAGCGCGTCCCGCACCTTCGCCACGTCGACCTCCGCCTTCCGCGCGAGCGCGAACGCCTCGCTCACGGCGGCCAGCGTTCCGCCGATCACCATCTGGTTGCACACCTTGCAGATCTGCCCGGCGCCGGAGTCGCCGATGCGGACGATGCGCTCGGGATTCCCCATCCCTTCGAGGATCGGGCGCACCTGCGCGAAGGCGTCCGGATCGCCACCCACCATGATTGACAGCGTCGCGTTGATCGCGCCGATCTCTCCGCCGCTCACCGGCGCGTCGAGCATGGCCGCGCCTCGCGCGCGCGCGGCCTCCGCGAGCCGGCGCGCCACGGCAGGAGAGATGCTGCTCGTGTCGATCAGGATGGTGCCGGGCTGCATCGCGCTGAAGACGCCGTCAGGCCCCTCGAGCACGCTCTCGACATCCGGCGAGTCCGGTAGCATCGTGACGATGCGCCTGGCACGGCGCGCGACCTCGGCCGGTGAGCCCGCGCGGGTCGCGCCGTCAGCCACGAGCTCGTCCACCGGGCCGGGGCTGCGGCTGTGGACGATGAGCGAATAGCCGCGCGTGAGGAGGTTCCTGGCCATGGGCTTTCCCATGAGCCCGAGTCCGATGAATCCGATGGTGTCCGGCATGGAGAGAAGTATACGGAGGTTGGAGCCTGGAGGCCGGAGGTCGGGTATCCTTCCGGCCGTTCCACGCGCGCCGGGTCCGTTTGGAGTGGGGGTTGATAACATGGCCTGGATGGAAACCCTGTCCGTCGTCGTCTCCCGGGCCGCCCGCGTGGCCTGTGTCCTGGCCCTGGTGTCGCCGGTCCTGGCGCAGGAA
>DAIUEK010000157.1:0-3145 GCA_036845165.1 Vicinamibacterales bacterium
TTCCCGACGTCGGACCCGGCGGGAAGGGCAAGGCGATCGCCAACCTCGTCCAGTTCGAGGAAGGGGAGAAGATCGCGGCGCTGCTCGCCGTGAGGGCGTTCCCCGAGCAGGAAGACCAGCAGTTCATCGTGATGGGCAGCCGCAAGGGGACGATCAAGAAGACCGATCTCTCCGCCTTCAGCAATCCGCGCGCGGGGGGCATCATCGCGATGGGCATCGAGGACGGGGACGCCGTCATCGCGGTGGAATTGTCTGACGGCAGGGAACAGATCTTCATCGGCACCTCCGACGGCAAGGCCATCCGGTTCGACGAGACCGACGTGCGGCCGATGGGACGCAACGCCTACGGCGTCCGCGGCATCAGCCTCCGCGAAGGGGACGAAGTCGTCGCGATGGAAATCGTCCGCGAAGGGGGCACCGTCCTCACCGTCGCCCAGAACGGCTACGGCAAGCGCACCGGGCTCGAGGAGTACCGCCTGCAGTCGCGCGGCGGCGTCGGCATCATCAACATCCAGACCTCGGACAGAAACGGCAAGGTCGTCGGCGTGGCGTTCGTGCACGACGATGACGAGCTGATGCTGATCTCGCAGCAGGGCATGATCCTGCGCATGAAGGCGGGAGACATCCGGACCATCGGCCGCGCCACGCAGGGCGTCCGGCTGATCGAGATGGAGGAAGGGGACAACGTCGTCTCCGTCGCCAAGCTCGCGGAACGCGAGGACGACGAGGTCACAGACACCCCGGACTCCATTCCGATCGCCGGCGACCCACCGGGCGATGACGAGCCGACGACGTAGGCATGCTCTCCGCCTGTCACGACGATCTCACGCAGAGGCCGCAGAGGAGCAGAGATCGCAGAGCGTTTTTGGTTTCTGTTTAATGTCTCCGCGTTCTCCGCCGACTCCGCGCGCTCTGCGTGAGATCGTACGTGTCAGCGGGTGGCGGTGAATCAGGCGGGTTCAAGCTTCGCGAACTTCGCCAGCAACTTCTTCTGTCCCACTGACTGGAAGCGCACGGTGATCTTGTAGTCGTCCGTGTGTTCTTCGACTGAGAGCACCGTCCCGACGCCGAACTGGGCGTGCTTGACGCGCATGCCGACCCGAATCCCCGACGCCGAGGACTGATCCTCGTTCTCGTACGCGTAGCGCTGGGTCTCTTCCTTGGTCCGTCCGCCGCCACGCCCCCCGCGGCTGTACGGGTTTGTCCGGAACTCGTAGTGGGCGTGCGAGAAGTTTCCCTGGTAGGCCGACGCGAAGGCCGGCGCGATCCGATCGAGGAGCTCCGCCGGGACCTCGTCGATGAAGCGCGAGGGCTCCGTCGCCTGGTACTCCCCGAAGACACGGCGCCGCGCGGCGCCGGTCAGGAACAGCCGCCGCTCCGCGCGCGTCATGCCCACGTAGAACAGGCGCCGTTCCTCCTCGAGCTCGTCCTCGTCCTCCGCGGAGCGGGAATGCGGGAACAAGCCTTCTTCCATCCCCGCGATGAACACGACCGGGAACTCCAGCCCCTTCGCGGCGTGCATCGACATGAGCCATACCTTGGCGTTGCGCGTGCCGGACTCCTCGTCGACTTCGGACAGGAGCGACAGGCGATCCACGTAGCCGCCGATCGACGCCTCCGGATCGCGCCCCTCGTAATCGCGCGCCGCCGAGACGAGCTCCATCAGGTTCTCGATGCGCTCGTTGGCGTCTTCGCTGTTCTCGCCACGGAGATCGTTCAGGTAGCCCGATCGATCCAGCATCTTGCCGATCGTGATCGAGACCGTATCGGTCCGGGCGTTCCCGGCCAGGCCGACAATCAGATCGCGGAACACCCGCAGGGAGCTCACCGCGCGATTGCCGAGCTTCCCTTCGTCGACCGCGTAGACCATGCGCGCCCACAGCGAGCGCGCGGAGCTCACCTCCGAGAGGCCCGCCGCCAGCAGGGGAGGCGCATCCGCCGCGATCCGATCAGGGTCGATCGCGTGGAGCGAGTCCATCACCCCTTTGCCGATGCCGCGCGTCGGGACATTGATCACCCGTCGCAGGCTCACGTCGTCGTGCGGGTTGATGATGAGCTTCAGGTAGGCGAGGGCGTCCTTGATTTCCTTGCGCTCGTAGAACCGGACGCCGCCGACGATCTTGTACGGGATGCTCTCCCGCATCAGCTGATCTTCGATCGCGCGCGACTGGGCGTTCGTCCGATAGAGGACCGCCACCATGGTGTCGACGTCTTCGGCGCGAGCCTGCGTGATCGACTTCGTGATGAAGTCCGCTTCCTCGAGCTCGTCGCCGCCGCGGTAATAGACGATCTTGTGGCCCCCTTTCCGGTCGGTCCACAGGCGCTTGTCCTTGCGGTTGCGGTTCTGCTGGATGACGGCGGTGGCGGCGTCCAGGATAATCTGCGTCGAGCGATAGTTCTGCTCGAGGCGGACGATCGTCGCTTCCCCGAAGTCCGTTTCGAAGTCGAGGATGTTCCGCAGGTCCGCGCCGCGCCACTTGTAGATCGACTGGTCCGGATCGCCGACGACCGCGATGTTGCGGTGCATCTCGGCGAGATGCTTGATCAGCATGTACTGCGGGCGGTTCGTGTCCTGGTACTCGTCGACCATGACGTACTTGAACTTCCGCCCGTACCGCTCGCGCACGTGCGCCGACGTGTCGAACAGCTCGACGGTCCTCAACAGGAGATCGTCGAAGTCGAGCGCATTGCTCTCTTTCAGCGCGACCAGATACTTCTCGTAGATCTTTGCGATCTGTTCGTCCCGGAGGTTCCAGGCGCCCCGAAGCGAGTCGGGCCCTTCCATCCGGTTCTTCGCCTGGCTGATGCGCGCCAGCGCCGCCCGCGGCGGGACGAGCTTGTCGTCGATCCCCAGCTCCCGCTGCGCCTGCTTGACGACGGCGACCTGGTCGGAGGAGTCGTAGATCACGAAATCCCTCGACAACCCGATATGCGGCGCCTCGCGCCTCAACAGGCGCGCGCAGAGCGAGTGGAACGTCGACAGCCAGATCCCAGTGGAGTTCTCGCCGAGCACCGCGTCCACACGTTCGCGCATCTCGCCGGCGGCCTTGTTCGTAAAGGTGACCGCGAGCACCTCATCCGCCGAGGCGTGCCCGTTCCCGATCAGGTACGCGATGCGGTACGTAATGACGCGCGTCTTTCCCGA
>DAIUEK010000157.1:3245-5319 GCA_036845165.1 Vicinamibacterales bacterium
AAAGTCTGGGAGGCGCACACGGTCAGGCGCCTCGCGAACGGACAGACGCAAGTCTTCGTCGGCCTCCATCTGATTCACGAAGTCACCACGCCGCAGGCGTTCGACATGCTGCGGGCGCGCGGGTTGGGGGTGGCCATGCCCGACCGGACGATCGGCACGGTCGATCACATTGTCCCCACGCTCGACCAGCGGCGGCCGTTCTTCGACGTGATGGCGGAAAACATGTTGTCGTCGCTGGAACGGAACTGTCGCGAGCACGGGATCAGGCTCCTGGATCTGTCGAGCGGGCAGCAGGGCATCGTGCACGTCATCGGGCCGGAGCTCGGGCTCACCCAGCCGGGGATGACGATCGCCTGCGGGGACAGCCATACGTCCACGCACGGTGCGTTCGGGGCGGTGGCCTTCGGCATCGGGACGTCGCAGGTGCGCGACGTGCTCGCGTCGCAGTGCCTCGCAATAGACCCTCTGAAAGTGCGGCGGATCTCGGTCAACGGGCGGCTCGGGCGCGGGGTCTACGCGAAGGACGTGATTCTCGAGATCATCCGCCGGCTCGGCGTCAAGGGCGGCGCCGGTTTCGCGTACGAGTACGGCGGCGACACGATCGACGCCATGTCGATGGACGCGCGGATGACGATCTGCAACATGTCCATCGAGGGAGGCGCGCGCGTGGGGTACGTGAATCCGGACGAGACCACGTTCGCGTATCTGCGCGGGCGTGCATTTGCGCCGCAGGGTGACGACTTCGAGCGCGCCACGCGGTGGTGGGCGTCCATGGCGTCCGACGCCGGCGCGACCTACGACGACGTGGTCGAACTGGACGCCGCCAGGATCCGTCCCACCGTCACCTGGGGGATCAACCCCGGACAATCGATTGCCGTCGACGAGCGGTTGCCGGCGAACGCCGATCCGGAAGCCCTCGCGTTCATGGGATTCCACGCCGGGCAGCCGGTGAAAGGAACGAAGATCGACGTGGCGTTCGTCGGATCCTGCACGAACGCGCGCCTGTCCGACCTGCGCGAGGCCGCGCGCATCATTCGCGGCCATCATGTCGCTCCGCATGTGAAGGCGCTCGTGGTGCCGGGATCGCAGGCCGTCCGCGCGGCGGCCGAGCGCGAGGGGCTCGATCGCGTCTTCCTGGACGCCGGTTTCGAGTGGCGCGGCGCCGGCTGTTCGATGTGCCTCGCCATGAACCCCGATCGCCTCGAGGGGCGGCAGATGTGCGCCTCGTCTTCCAACCGGAACTTCAAGGGACGCCAGGGCAGTCCCACCGGCCGCACGCTGCTGATGAGTCCGGCGATGGTGGCCGCGGCCGCGGTGGCCGGTGAAGTCGTCGACGTGCGGGAGTTCGCCCAGGCGGAGGTGGTGCATGGCCGTTGAGCGCATTCGCGAGATCCGCGGCGCCGGATTGCCGGTCCGCGGCGACGACATCGACACCGATCGCATCATCCCCGCGAGGTTCCTGAAGTCCGTGAGCTTCGAAGGGCTCGAGGACCATTTGTTCGAGGACGACCGCCAGCAGGTTGACGCCGGGACGCCGAACCATCACCCCGTGTCGAATCCTGTGTACGCGTCCGCACGCGTCATGCTCGTCAACGCCAACTTCGGATGCGGATCCTCTCGCGAGCACGCGCCGCAGGCGATCCGCAGGCGCGGGATCCGCGCGCTCGTCGGGCAGTCGTTTTCGGAAATCTTCTTCGGGACCTCCATCGTTCTGGGCATGCCGTGCCCGACGGTGTCTGCGGACGCGATGGCGGCGCTGATGGCCGCGGTCGAACAGGATCCGGCGACGGAGATCGTGGTGGACCTGTCCGCGATGCGCGTGACCGCACAGGGACGCGCGTTCGAATTGTCGCTACCCGCGACCGCGCGAGAAGCGTTGCTCGATGGCAGCTGGGATGCGACCGGGCTGCTTCTCGAGCGCTTCGACGAGGTGCGGGCCGTCGCCGCGCGCCTGCCGTACGTCACCACGAACTGGTAAACGCTGGTGTTTGCTTGTCACGACGATCTCGCGCAGAGCGCGCGGAGGAGCCGAGCGCGCGGAGTTCGATTCTTGGTTTCCTAAACCAATTCGCGT
>DAIUEK010000158.1:0-5318 GCA_036845165.1 Vicinamibacterales bacterium
CCACGGTCTCGCTGCCCTGGATCGTGGAGATGTCGAAGCACTCGATGCGGCGCGGGATCGACGGGAGGCTGAGCACCAGGCGGAGGGTCTCGAGGGCGTCGTAGTGGGCGGCGACGGTCTCGTTGAATCGCGTCTGGTAGGCGACCTGCGCGTTGCGCGACGCGAGATCCAGGAGGCCGCGCTTCTCGCCTCGCTTCGGGACGACCAGCCGCACGCGGCGCTCCGCGCGATCGGTCAGCCAGGCCTCCAGGATGCCGGTCTCGGGTGCGCTCAGCTCGACCGGGATGTGGATCTCCGGAGGCGCGGGATGCTCGCTGTAAAACTGCTCGAGCGCAGCCTGCAGGACGTCGGCTTCGGAGCTGCCTTCTGCCTTCTGCCCTCTGCCTTCGGCCGTCGTGGCGAGCTCGATGCGTTCGATGACCTTGCCGCCGCGGACCTGAAACACCTGGACGACGGCGCCGGCCGGGCCCACCTTGATCCCGAAGGCGTCGCGATCCCCGAGCTCGGTGCCGGCCATCTTCTGCTGGCGCTGCTGCAGCGTCTCGATCGTGCGGAGCGCGTCGCGGAGCTGCGCGGCCTGCTCGTAGCGCTCGTCTCCCGCCGCGTCGGCCATCCGTTCGCGGAGCTCGGTCACCAGCTCGTCGTTGCGCCCTTCGAGGAACAGCCGCGTGTGCTGCACGGCCACGGCATAGGCGTCGTGGCTGCAGATCTCACGGACGCACGGCGCAATGCAGCGGCGGATGTCGTACTCCAGGCAGGGGCGCGCTCGCTCGCCGGTAATCACTTCGTTGCACGACCGGATGCCGAACAGCCGGTGCGTCAGCGCCATCGTCTTGCGCCCCAGTGTCGCGGGCATGAACGGGCCCGCGTAGTAGTGATCGTCTCTCTCGACGCTGCGGGCGATCAGCACGCGCGGGAACGACTCCCCGGTCGTCAGCTGCAGGTACGGGTAGTTCTTGTCGTCGCGCAGCAGGATGTTGTACTTGGGCGCGCGCTGCTTGATGAGGTGATTTTCCAGGGCGAGCGCCTCCACGACCGAGTCGGTGACGATGAACTCGAGCTGGGCCGCCTCGTCCAGCAGCGCGTCGATCCGCGGGCTCATGCCCTGCGCTCCGAGGTAGCTGCGGACGCGGTCCCGGAGGACCGTCGCCTTGCCGACGTACAGGGTCTCCCCGGCCTCGTTGGCATAGAGGTACACGCCCGGCTGCTCCGGCAGGCGGGCGATCCGGCCCTTGAGGTCTTGAATCGGCATGGACTACACTGAAACGTTTCGCGGCGGACGATCGAACCTTAAATTATACCAGCGCCATGACCTTTACCGGCCTTATCGGGACCATCTGCATGTTTCCGCTGCGCGGCATCATCGCGGTGTGCGTGGCGCTCAGGATCCACCCGAACATCCTGACGTTCGTGGGCGTGCTCATCAATGCGTGGGCCGCCTACAAGCTGGCTCGCGGGCACTTCATCGGCGCCGGCTTCATCATGATCGTCGCGAACATCTTCGACTTCATCGACGGCAAGGTGGCGCGCGAACTGGGCGAAGTGAGCAAGTTCGGCGGGTTCTGGGACTCGGTCCTCGACCGCTTCTCGGACATCGCGCTCTTCATCGGGCTGATCTACCTGTACGCGCACATGGGGCGCACCGACTACGTGATGGTGGCCTCCTTCGCGATGATGTTCGCGCTGATGACGAGCTACACGCGGGCGCGCGCCGAATCGCTCATCGACAAGTGCAAGGTCGGCTTCATGGAGCGCCCCGAGCGGATCGTGCTGCTCATGATCGGCGCGTTCACCAACCGGATGGCGGGCGTCCTGTGGGTCATCCTCGTGCTCTCGATCTTCACCGTCGCGGACCGCGTCCTTCTCACCTACCGCGTCCTCAGGGACCAGGAAGGGGCCGCGACGACATGAAGCGCGCGCCGCTCCCCGCCCGCATGTTGTGGAACGCGTTCTTCTGGACGTTCGAGCGCGCGACGTGGCAGTACGATCTCATGGTGATCGCCATCCTCGCGTTCGTCTGGCTCATGCCGCCTGACTGGATCAAGGACCCCATGGCCCACGGCACCGGACCCATCGGCTGGTTACTTCATCACTGGCGATAAACGGCCCACGGGCACCTCACACAGTTCACAAAGGGACAACGATCACAAAGGATCTTGGTGGTCTTTGTCTCTTAGTGATCTTCGTGAAGAGGCCGTGGCCCGTTCACACGTCGTCGCGTTCATCATGGACCCCGAGGTCGAGGGGTTTTCCGGTGAAGTGGATCGCGTGCGCGGCGATCTTGTCGCGCAGCAGGCGCCGGGCCTGGCCGTAGTACGGCTCCGGCACGATCAACTGGCGCGCGAACGTGCGCCACCTGTAGAGCAGCACGAGCGTCGGCTCTGTCCCCTCGCGCCACGTGAGCCCGCCGATGTTCGCGTAAGGGACGAATCCCCCTTCGGTCCAGATGCCGTCCTCGTAGAACCCCCGGCTGATCTTCACTCCCAGCGGCAGCGCGTACACGTAGTACACGAGCATCATCGTCTCGCCGAACACGTACTTCGGATGCAGGCGGAGGATGACGAGCTTGTAGAACACGAGGATGGCGAGGACGGCACCGACCCAGAGGAAGAGCCGATACAACGGCGGACGCGGAGGGCTCCAGGTCAGAAGCGCGGTGGCTCGGATGCGGGTGAATGTGAAGTACAGGTAGAACTGGTGCAGGTTGATCAGCAGGAACCCGCCGCCGATCACATAAAGGATCCGCGGCAGCAGATTCGGATCACCGGTCAGCATTGGCGATCGGCGACTGGAGATTGCCGATTGGCGACATCACTGTCCGAGCCGCGGGTCGAAACAATGCCGGCACCGAGCCTCGTAGGTGCCGCCCGCGCCGACCAGGACGCGCTCGCTGCTGGCGACGAGACGCTGCGTGTGGTTCGCGGGGGCGCCGCAGACCATGCAGATGGCCAGGGTCTTCGTGATGTATTCGGCAATCGCGAGCAGCTGCGGCATCGGTTCGAAAGGCTTCCCCAGGTAATCCTGGTCCAGCCCGGCCACGATGACGCGCTTCCCCTGGTCCGCGAGCGTGGTGCACACGGCCGGCAGCTCCGGATCGAAGAACTGCCCCTCGTCGATGCCGACGACCTCGGTCTCGGGCGCGACCCGCTCGAGCAGCTCGCGCGACGTGCTGACGTTCTCCGCGTCGATCTGCATCGCGCTGTGCGACGTGATGTGGTCCTTGCTGTACCGGTCGTCGATGCGCGGCTTGAAGATCTGGACCTTGCGCTTCGCAATCTGCGCCCGGCGCAGCCGGCGGATGAGCTCCTCGCTCTTGCCGCTGAACATGCTGCCGGCCACGACCTCGATCCAGCCGGCCCCGGGTCTGTGTGCTACATCCATAAGCAACGCTGAAGGCTGAACGCTGAATGAATTCAGCCTTCCGCCTTCAGCATTCAGACTTTCTTCAGATACTCGCCGGTTTCCGTGCTGATGCGAAGGACGTCGCCGATGCTCACAAACGGCGGGACCTGCACGACCAGGCCCGTCTCGAGCGTCGCCGGCTTCACCTGCGCGCTCGCCGTCGCGCGGTTGATGCCCGGCACCGTGTCGGCGACCTTCAGATCCACCGTCACCGGCAGCTCGATGCCGACCGGCTCCTCGCCGTAGAACTCCACGAGGATCGTCGATTCCGGGACGATGTAATTCGCGTTGTCCCCCAGGACCCCGACGTCGATGTGCAGCTGCTCGTACGTTCCCGTGTCCATGAAATGGAACGCGTCGCCGTCACGGTAGAGATACTGCATCTGCCGCTCGTCGAGGATCGCCCGCTCGACGTCCTCTTCGGCGCGGAACTTGTTGTCCCCCTGTTGGCCGGTGCGGATGTTCCGCATCTTGGCCTGGATGAACCCCCGCTTGTTGCCCGGGGTGAAATGCTGCAGGTCGAGGACCCGGAACAGCTCATTCTCGAACTTGATCAGCATGCCTCGCTTCAGCCGGGTCGCCTGGATGGAACTCATAGATATGGGCGGGCCCGCACCGTGGGGCCAAACCTCACGATGTTAGCACGCCATGCTACGATTCTTCCATGCCCTGCGACCCGCTGCGAGTCTTATGATCCGACGCATTCTCCTGCCCGTCCTCTTCGTCACCTGCGGCTTCGTGGGCGCCCTGGTCCTCACGGGACGCATGCATACCGCCGACGAAGCGCGCGCGGAACCGAACCTCGCCGCCCAGCCGGCCCCGGCGCCGGAGGCAGCCGCGGTGCTGCCGGACCTGTCGGGCGTGGCCGGCAAGGCGATCCCGAGCGTGATGAACATCTCGTCCCTCCAGGTCGTGCGGGCGCAGAACTCGCCGATGACCTCCGACCCGCTGTTTCGCTACTTCTTCGGCGACCGGGAGGGGATGTCCGGGCCCCGCAACAGGGTGGCGCAAAGCCTCGGCTCGGGCGTCATTGTGTCCCGCGACGGCTACATCCTCACGAACAACCACGTGGTAGGGGACGCCAACGCGCAGGTCTCGGTCGTCATGCCGGACAAGCGCGAGCTGAAGGCGAAGATCATCGGCGTCGACGAGTTCACGGACATCGCCCTGCTGAAGATCGAGGCCCCCGGACCGCCCCTGCCGGTGCTGGCGTGGGGGGATTCCTCGAAACTGAAGGTCGCCCAATGGGTCCTCGCGATCGGCAATCCGTTCCAGTTGAACCAGACGGTCACCCTCGGCATCGTCAGCGCCCTGGGGCGCACGCTGGGCGGCAACCTGGCGACGTACGAGGATTTCATCCAGACCGACGCCGCGATCAATCCCGGCAACTCCGGCGGCGCGCTGGTGAACGCGCGCGGCGAACTGATCGGCATCAACACCGCGATCTTCAGCGAGACGGGCGGCTACCAGGGCATCGGCTTCGCCGTCCCGAGCAACCTGGCGCGCCACGTGATGGACGACCTGCTGAAGTACGGCGAGGTCCAGCGCGGGACGATGCCCGGCGTGATCGTCGCGCCGATGACGACGCAGCTGGCGGAAGAGCTGGGAGCGCCGAACACGCGCGGCGCGCTGGTGAACCAGATGGCGCGGCAGTCCGACGCGTTCGCCGCCGGCCTTCGCCCGGGGGACATCATCCTCGCGTTCAACGGGCGGACGGTCGAAGACGCGTCCGCGTTCATGCGCATGCTGGCGGACTCGAAGGTCGGGACCGCGGCGAAGCTGGAGATCCTCAGGGAGAGCCGCCACCTCGAAGTGACCGTCCCGATCACGCGCTCGCGGCGCGCGGCGCGCTGAGGGGGCAGAGAGCGCAGAGCTGTCGCGATCTCTCGCAGAGGGCGCCGACAAGCGGAGGGCGG
>DAIUEK010000159.1:0-1467 GCA_036845165.1 Vicinamibacterales bacterium
AGAAGTGCGGCCGCGGGGCTTTGGTCGCAGTAGAGAACTCGACGGCCGCGCGTGTGCCACCGACCGGAGGCACGTAGCGAACCCTCGCCCTCGAGCGACACGTAATTGCTGATTCGCCAGAGGATCACAGCTAGCGGCCCGCGCGCACCACGAGCTGCTAAGCAGCGAGGCCGTCGTCGATCCGCACGAGCAGTTCCTCGACTAGTCGGGCCCCCGCCTCAGTGGCGACCAGGTCGAGCGGAGGCCGACCGCTGAATTGCCGTTTCCCGGCGCGGAACCACCGCCAGAATCGCGCGCGGTCGCCGAACACCCGCTCACCGAAGGCCGCGATCCGGACGATCCGGACGACGCGATCCGACTCCTCCCGGCTCAGCCGCTCGCCTCGCGCGACGCGGTGCGTGAGCGTGCGCCTTGGAAGAATGAGGCTGTAGATTTCCTCGTCCGCGAGGCCGGAGCGGCGCAGGCCCTCGATGACCTGCGTAGACAATCGGCCTTCGACCAACCGGACCAGATCCTGGTCCGTTCGCAGGCGTTCGATGTCGAGGATCTCCTCGATCCGCCGCAATAGGTTGATGGGGGCACTAGGCAAGATGCCGCATATTTTATGGCATTTTGCCTACTGCGTCAATTCAGGAACGCGACCTTGCGGAACATCTCGCCGCGCAGCGGCAGGATGAACGAGAACCGGTAGTCCCCCTGCATCCGGCCGATCGGAATCCCCACCAGCTGCCCGTCCCCGTTCAGCACGCCGCCGCCGGACACGCCGGGATGGCCGTCGGTCAGGCAGGTCACGAGGTTGTTCGGCGTCCGCTGGCCGACGTTGCCCGTCGAGAGGATGATCCCCTTCGAGTAGTCGTTCCCGAGGCGGAAGATCGGGTCCGCGAAGTCGAACCCGTAGCCGACATTGACGTCGAGCGCGGGCAGGTCGATGGCGTCCTTGACCTTCAGGATCGCCCAGTCGCCCGGATCGACTTCCACCTGCGCGTCGCCGGTGTCCACGACGCGGGCGGAAATCGCGCGTCCGGCATACATGACCTTCACGGACGTGATCCTGCGGGACTCGGCCCCCTCGCCAATCGCGATCACCCCGTGCTTGACCGTGATGAAGTACCCCTGGCCGAGATAACCGGCGGTGCCGTAGTTGCTGGCGCCGGTCGCGTCGTACGAATACATCTCGACGAAACTCCGCCGCCGCTCACGCAGGAGACTGACCGGCATCAGCCCCATCTCGGTTTTCAATTGTTGCTTGATGTCGGCGACCAGGGCGGCGCGGCTGCGGTCGTCCATGGCGGCAACGACCGCTGGTTCGGCCGTGCGCCCGCTGGTCCCCGCCATCCCGGACCGCTGGCGCTCGAGTGCGCCGACTTCGGCCCGCAGGGCCGCGATCTGGTCGGTGTCGCTGGTCGCCGCCTGGCGCGCCGCGAGCAGGTTGCCGAGACCGAAGAACGCAATCGCCGAGAAGGCGAA
>DAIUEK010000159.1:1567-3264 GCA_036845165.1 Vicinamibacterales bacterium
AAGTTCTTTTCGATTTCGCGTCGCGTGAGACGCAGCACGACCGGACGGCCGTGCGGGCAGACACTCGAATACGCCGTGCGGCGCAGCTCCTCGAGGATGTAGCGCATCTTGTCGAGCGTCAGCGGATAGTTCGCCTTCACCGCCGCGTGGCACGCCATCGTCGCGGCGATGCGGCGAAGCGCCTCCTCCACGCCGGTGCCGCCGCCCAGCCCTTCGAGATCTTCGGCGAGCGCGCGGACGGCGGCCTCACATTCGGCCGGATCCAGCAGCGCGGGCACGGCGGACAGCCGGACGCTGTCGCCGCCGAACTCCTCCAGCTCCATGCCGAAGCGCTCGAGCGTCGCCCGGTGCTGCTTGAGGACGTCGCGCTGGGCCGGCGACAGCTCCAGCAGGATCGGCGTCAGCAGCCGCTGGCTCTCCATCCGGCCGGCCGTCAGCCGCTCCATCACCTGCTCGAACAACACGCGCTCGTGCGCCACATGCTGGTCGATGATGGCCACCCCCTCATCGTCCACGGCGATGATGAACGTGTCGCGGAACTGCCCCAGCGGAATCATGGGACGGATTTCGAACTGTCCCTGGTCCCTCGGTCCCGGGGTCCCCTGTCCCTGGTCCTCGGTCCTTCCGCCTAAAGGCGGAAGCCACGAAGGGTCCGCGCCGCGCACCCCAGGGTCCGGCGACCAGCGGTTGCCGACGGTGGCGCCGGCAAGGACCCCCGGGATTGTCATCGGTGTCGGCTCGCCCGGTGCCACCTGCACCGGCGCGAACTGAAACTCGGGCGCTGGGCCTTGCCCGAGCGCATCGCCGAGGGCGCGGCGCACGACCTGGTGCACGAGCGACTGTTCCAGGAACCGGACCTCCGCTTTCGCCGGGTGGACGTTCACGTCCACGCGGTCCGGCGCGATCCGCAGGAACAGGTGGACCTCAGGGCTGCGCTCCTTGATCGTCGCCACGCTGTAGGCCTCGATGATCGCGTGCGCGATCGTGCGGTCCTTGACGATGCGGCGATTGACGAAGACGTTCTGAGCGCCGCGGACCGGGCCCTGGTCGCCGAGCGCCGCCACGTAGCCTTCAATCTGGAGACCGCCGGCCTCCTTGCGCACCTCGACCAGGTCGGGCCGATCGCCGAACAGTTGAAAGAACCGATCGCGGAGGCTGCCCGCCGGCGGGCACCGCAGCAACGTACGACTCCCACTCGTCACGGTAAACCCGACTTCCGGGTAGCCGAGCGCGAGCTGCGTCGCGAGCCGCGAGATCTGCGTCGTCTCCGCCGTGTCGGATTTCAGGAACTTCCGCCGCGCGGGCAGGTTGTAGAAGAGATCGGCGACCTCGATGCTGGTGCCTTCGGGCGCACCGACCTCGCGGATCGACGCGATCGTCCCCGCGTTCACCTTGATCTCGGTCCCGCTCTGCGCGCCGCGCGCCCGCGTGCGGAGCGTGAAGTGCGAAACCGACGCGATGCTGGGCAGCGCTTCTCCCCGGAAACCGAGCGTCTGGATCGAGCCGAGATCGTCCGCGTGGGCGATCTTGCTCGTCGCATGCCGCTCGATCGCCAGCCGCGCATCGTCGGGATCCATGCCCTCCCCGTCGTCTTCGACGCGGATCAGCTTCTTGCCGCCGAGCTCCACCGCGATGCTGACGCGGCGCGCGCCGGCGTCGAGCGCGTTCTCGACCAGCTCCTTGACGACGGAGGCGGG
>DAIUEK010000159.1:3364-5309 GCA_036845165.1 Vicinamibacterales bacterium
CTAAATCCAGCCGGACCTTCGGAAGTACGCGAGCATGCCCACCGTGATCGCCGTCATGATGCCCATGAGGACCCAGAACATCGTGAAGCCGCTCATCCCGAAGTGTGGCAGATCCACGTTCATGCCGTAGAGGCCCGTGATAAACGTCAACGGCATGAAGACCGTCGCGATCACGGTCAGAATCTTCATGATGCTGTTCAGGTTGTTCGAGACGGTCGCGAGGTTCGCGTCGAGCAGGCTGGTGACGCGGTCCTGGAAGAACATCGCTTCGTCGACGATCCGCACCAGGTGATCGTGGACGTCGCGGAAGCGATACGCGATCGGCTCGTCGATGAACGGGAACTCGCGCCGCGCGAGGCGCCCCACGACGTCGCGTTGCGGCTGGACGACCCGGCGCAGCGAGGAGACGTCACGCTTGAAGTCGAGGATCTCCCTGACCAGCTGGGGACTGGTGGCCTCGAAGACCCTCTTTTCGAGCTCGTCGAGGCGCCCCTCGAGCTCGTCGATCTCCGGCCGGTAGTTGTCCACCATCGCGTCGATGATGCGGTGCGCCAGTGCCGCGACCCCCTCCCCAAGCGCCAGCGAGTTCCGCACGCACACCGCCGAAATCTGCTCGATGGATCGTGAGTCCCCGGTATGGACCGTGACGAGGTAGTTCGCGCCCAGAAAAAAGTCGACGTCGTGGGTCTTGAAGCAGTGCTCGGGCGCCGCGAAATCGATGCGATGGAGGATCAGGTAGAGGTAGTCACCGTACGATTCGACCTTGGGATACTGGAGCGAGCTCAGGGCGTCGTCCACCGCCAGGTCGTGGAAGTGGAAGACGTCCGTGAGCATGGCGCGCCCTTCCTCTGGGGAGGGGTTCATCAGATCGACCCAGACCAGCACGCCGCTGCCGGGGGCGAGCCACGCCGGATCGAGCCGATCCGCATGGCTCGTGTTCCCGTTCGCGTGCGTGAAGACCTTGATCAATCCCCGACCTTGACCTGCAGGGCGGCCTGCGCGGCCGCCAGCCGGGCCACGGGAACACGATACGGCGAGCAGCTCACGTAATCGAGCCCCGCCTTTTCGAAGAAGTGGATCGACGACGGGTCGCCGCCGTGCTCGCCGCAGATCCCGATCTTCAGGTCCGGACGGGTGGCGCGCCCCTTCCGGACGCCGATCTCGACGAGCTGCCCGACGCCGACGGTGTCGATGGTGGCGAAGGGATCCTTGTCGAGAATCTTCTTGTCCTGGTAGGCGCCCAGGAACTTCCCGATGTCGTCGCGCGAGAAGCCGTAGGTGAGCTGCGTCAGGTCGTTCGTGCCGAACGAGAAGAACTGCGCTTCCCTGGCGATCTCGTCGGCCGTGACCGCGCCGCGCGGGACCTCGATCATGGTTCCCACCAGGTACTTGATCGTGACCCCCTGCGCCTTCATGACCTCGGCGGCCACCCGTTCGACGACGGCCTTCTGATTCTGCAGCTCCTTCACGATCCCGACGAGCGGGATCATGATTTCCGGCACGACCTTGATGCCTTCCTTCGCGAGCTGGCACGCGGCCTCGATAATCGCGCGCGTCTGCATCTCGGTGATCTCGGGATACGTGATCCCCAGGCGCACGCCGCGGTGGCCGAGCATCGGGTTGAACTCGTGCAGCTGCTCGACGCGTCGCAGCAGCGTGTGCTTCTCTTCGAGCGCCTTCTTGTCCCCCTTGGTCGCCTCGAGCCGCGCGATGTCGACCATCAGGTCCTCGCGCTTCGGGAGGAACTCGTGCAGCGGCGGGTCGATGGTGCGGATGGTCACGGGCTCTCCGTGCATCGCCTTGAACACGCCGTAGAAGTCGTTCCGCTGCATGGGCAGCAGCTCGTCGAGCGCCTTACGCCTGTCCGCCTCGTTGTCGGCCAGGATCATGCGCTGCACGATCGCGATGCGCCCTTCGCCGAAGAACATGTGCTCGGTGCGGCACA
>DAIUEK010000160.1:0-5293 GCA_036845165.1 Vicinamibacterales bacterium
GGGCGCGAACAAGCAGAGGGCGGCGAATTAGTTCATAAAGAATAATTGACTGCGCTCTCTGCTTGTCTGCGCCCTCTGCGCGAGATCGTACGTGACAAACAGCCGCAAGCTACCACTGCTGGTGGACGTGTCCGCGAATGCGCCGATCATAAATGTCGCGGACGGCATCCATCGTCTTCTGGTCCAGCGGCGCCAGATCGGCGGCCGCCGCGTTGGCGCGGGCCTGCTCCGGTGTCCGCGCCCCAGGAATCGCGCACGTCACCGCGTCGAACATCAGCGTCCACCGGAGTGCGAGCTGAGCGAGGGTCGCTCCCGCCTTCGCGTCGCGTGCGGACGCCGCTTGGGCGGACAAGCCTGGAACGAGCGCGCGCAATTCCTCGACGGCCGCCGCCAGGCCGACGGCATACGGCACGCCGGAGAACGTCTCACCCTTGTCGAACGCTTCGCCGTCGCGATTGAACTTCCGGTGATCGTCGTCTGCGAACTGCGAGGATGCCGAGAGCTTGCCCGTGAGCAGGCCGCTCGCGAGCGGCACGCGCGCGAGGACGCCGACCTGCCGCGCCACGGCTTCCGGGAAGAACCGCTCGGCAGGCTTCAGCCGGAACATGTTGAAGATGATCTGCACGCTCTTCACGCCGGGGTGTTTGATGGCCTCGAGCGCCTCGTCCACGCGTTCCACGCTGACGCCGTAGTGCCGCAGCTTCCCGGCGGCCACCAGGTCGTCGAGGATCCCGTAGACGCCGGGGTCGCTCAAGACCGGTGAGGGCGGGCAGTGCAGTTGGAGCAGGTCGATCGCGTCGACGTCGAGGTTCTGCAGGCTGCGATCGACCCACGAAACCAGGTTTTCCCGCGTGTAGCCGCCCGGGGTCTGAACGGGCAGACGACGGCCGGCCTTGGTCGCCACGTAAAGGGTCTCGCCCGGCCGTTCCCGCCGCAGGCGGGCCACCAACCGCTCGCTGCGGCCATCGCCGTAAACATCGGCCGTATCGATCAAATTGACGCCGGAATCGACCGCCGCGTGTAGCGTGCGCATGGATTCCTCGTCGTCCACCGTCCCCCAGGACCCGCCGATCGCCCACGCGCCGAAGCTGATGGTCGACACCGACATCCCCGTCCGTCCGAGCGTCCTGTACTGCATGCCTCATGATGTGCGAAAATGCCCACCATGAACCGAACTCTTGCCCTCAGCTTTGCCGTCGCCGTCACGTGTGCCGCGCTTGGCGCGCAGGCGCCGTCCGGCGTGACGTCCGACGCCCTCAAAGGCCTGCCGCTCCGGAGCATCGGCCCGGACATCACGACGGGCCGCATCTCGGACATCGACATCGATCCGAAGAACCCCAACGTCTGGTACGTCGCCAGCGCCTCGGGCGGACTGTTCAAGACGGAGAACCGCGGCAACACGTTCACGCCGATCTTCGACGAAGGCGGCGCCTTCTCGCTCGGCGCGGTTGTCGTCGATCCGAAGAACTCCGACATCGTCTGGCTGGGGACCGGGGAGAACAACAATCAGCGGAGCGTCGCGTACGGCGACGGCGTCTACAAGTCGATCGACGCGGGCAAGACGTGGAAGCGTGTCGGGCTCGAGCACTCCGAGCACATCCAGAACATCATCATCGACCCGCGCAATTCCAACACCGTCTACGTGACGGCGATCGGGCCGCTGTGGACCTCGGGCGGCGATCGCGGCCTCTACAAGACCACAGACGGAGGCGCGACGTGGAAGGCGGTTCTGACCGTCAACGAGGACACGGGCGCCACGGACGTCGTCATCGATCCCAAGAAGCCGGACACGCTGTATGTGGCGATGCTGCAGCGCCGTCGCCAGGTGGGTCAGTTGATCGGCGGCGGCCCCGGGAGCGGCATCTACAAGACCACCAATGGCGGCGCGAGTTTCACGAAACTCACCAAGGGCCTGCCGACCGTCGAAATGGGCCGCGTCGGACTCGGGATCAACCCGAAGAATCCGAGCACCGTGTACGCCCTCGTCACCGCGCAGAAGGGCCAGGGAGGGTTCTTCCGATCTGACGACGGGGGAGCGTCGTGGACGCGGATCGGCCGCCAGGTCAACGAAGGCCGGGGCGGCGCTGGCGGCAGAGTTGGGCAGGCTCCGACTGCACCGGCCCCACCGGCACTGCCGGCATGCGGCCCGATCGGATCACCCGAACCGACACCGGCAGCCGCCGAAGGCGGCCGTGGCGGACGGGGCGCAGCGACCGACGACTGCTACCGCGGAGGCGACCCGGGCTACTACAACGAGATCTTCGTCGACCCCGAGAATCCCGAGAGCATCTATTCGACGTGGACCAACATCTCCCGCAGCGAGGACGGCGGCAAGACGTGGCGGACGCTGAGTCTCCAGGGCGTCCACGTCGACCATCACGAGGTGGTCTGGGATCCGTCCGATCATCGCCACATGCTGATCGGCAATGACGGCGGCCTCTACGAGACCTACGACGGGATGAAGACGTGGCGGCACTTCGTCAACCTGCCGCTGTCGCAGTTCTACCGGATCTCGACGGACAACGCGGTGCCGTTCTACCACGTGTGCGGCGGCGCGCAGGACAACGGGTCGGTGTGCGGTCCGTCGCGCACCCGGAATCGCGTGGGCATCCGCACGAGCGACTGGTACAGCGTCGGCGGCGGTGACGGCTTCCAGGGGCGCGTCGATCCGGAGGACCCGAACATCGTCTACGCGCAGTCGCAGGAAGGCGGCATGACGCGGCTGGATCTGCGGACCGGCGTCAGCGTCGGCGTTCATCCGCGGACGAACAACACGTTCGGGATGTCGCAGGAAGACATCGACGCCGAGGTTCGCACCGGGCGTATCGGGGGCGCGTTCGGCGGCGGCGAAGCGCCTGCCGCGCCGCCGGCAGCCACGCCCCCGGCCGGTACCGCGCCCCCCGCGGGCGTCACGCCTCCCGCCGGCGGCACGCCCCCCGGAGCAACAGCGCCCGCCGGAGCCACACCACCCCAGGGCCGTGGGGGACGTGGCGGAGCTGGCGGAGGACGCGGCGGCGCGCAGGGCCTCGGGCGCTGGCACTGGGACGCCCCGTTCATCATCAGCCCGCATGCGGCCCGTCGCCTGTACATCGCCGGCGACCGCGTCTATCGCAGCGACGATCGCGGCGACACGTGGACGCCCGTCAGCGGCGATCTCACGCGCAATCTCGATCGCGCGACGATCCCGATCATGGGCAAGGTCTGGCCCGCAGATTCCGTCGCCTACATGGAAGCGACGACGAGGCTCAGCACCGTCACCGCGCTCGACGAATCGCCGTTGCTCGAAGGCCTTATTTATGCTGGAACCGACGACGGGCTGATTCAGGTGACCGAGGACGGCGGGAAGACCTGGCGCAAGGTTGAAGGGATCCAGGGACTGCCGGAGTACACCTACGTGACCGACGTGCAGCCCTCGTCGCGTGACGCGAGCACGGTGTTCGCGACGTTCAACGACTGGAACCGCGGCAACTTCAAGCCGTACGTGATGAAGAGCACGGACCGCGGCCGGACGTGGACGTCGATCACCGGCGACCTGCCGCAGCGCTCCGGCGCGTGGTCGATCGTCCAGGACTCGGTTGACCCGAACCTGCTGTTCGTCGGCCTGGAGTTCGGCCTGTATGCGACCGTCGACGGCGGGCAGCACTGGGTGAAGATGGCGGGCGTGCCGACGACGCAGGTGCGCGACATCGCGATCCAGAAGCGCGAAGGCGACCTTGTCGCGGGCACGTTCGGCCGGGGCGTCTTCATCCTCGACGACTACACGGCGCTGCGGGACGTCACGCCGCAGGGCCTAGCGGAGCCCGCGCGTCTCTATCCGATGCGCGACGCCTACCAGTACAACGAGCTGAACCAGGCCGAGGCGGCCTGGGGCAACACCACGTCCCAGAATCCGCCGTATGGCGCGCTTCTGACGTACAGCGTCGGCCAGGCGCCGCCGGGAGGCGCGAAGCTCGCGGTTACGATCGCTGATGACCAGGGCAAGCAGGTGCGGCGGATGGAGCTCACCGGCGATGCCGCGGCGCCCGGGCTGCACCGCATGGCGTGGGATCTCCGGGGCGACGCGCCCGCCGGCCGGGCGGACGCGCCCGCGACCTTCGGCGGCGGACGCGGACGGGGCAACGGCGGCCCGACGGTCGCGCCGGCGCGCTACACCGCGACGATCGGCACGGTGACGGGCGACGCCTTCACCGCGATCGGCAAACCGGTCTCGTTTCTTGTCATTCCGCTGGTGCGATAAGACCGAAAGCGCCGGGGCGCTACACACACGACACATTCAGTTAACCGGAACGGGTGAGATCGTATCGGAGCAGTTCGCGTAAGCAGTTGCGGCTTCGATATGCCCTCACCTCTCCACGAAAGGCAACCTTATGAAGATCTGCTGCGTCCTGCTGCTGGCCCTCGGTCTTTCTTCGCCGGTCGTCTCTCCTGCAGAGCAGGGAACGGTAACCGGCCACATGGTCGTCAACGGGAAGACCGTCAAGCTCACTCACGTCTACGCCTCCGCGAGGCCAGGCCGGTCCGACAAGAAGAAAGTGGAGATCCTCGTCATCCTCTCCGACGTGGCGATCAGCGATGAGGACCTCGCCAATGCGGGCAACCGCGAAAAGCTGGCGACCGCCGGCAAACTGCATGCGATGGAGTTACTGCTCGGCGAGGATCCGATGGGCCACCCGGGAAAGTTCCCCCTCTACAACGATATCTACGACGCCGCCTTCAACGGCTCCCAACAGCCGATGCGGTTGCAGGGCCTCGACACGTTCGAGACGAAGACGGACGATGGAAAGACCATCGCCGGCCGGCACTTCATGGCATCGCCGAACAACTTCGGCGACATGGGCAACGGGGTCACCTTCCAGGACGACGTCACCTTCAGTGCGCCGGTCGTGCATTAGCTGCTGGAAACGGCGCGGAAACAACATGAAACCAATCACCATCGCCACGTTCGCCGTCGTCGTGCTGGCGTGTTCGGTGCCGGCCGGTCTGGCGGCGCACGCACAATCTCCGGCGTCAACGGGGCCTGCGCTCGGCAAGGTGTCGGGCAGCTGCACCTTCGACAAGACGCACACCGTGACGTTCGTTGACGGCGTTGCGCTCCAGGGTCACTTGTTCTTCAAGGACAAGGAGCCCGCCACACTCGTGCGCGTGTCCAATCTCATGCTGGGCGGGTTCCGCCCCGACCTGTTCTTGGATCCGTCAGCCGAGCTGGATGGCATGAGCAGCGGCCCAAAGAACGCCTATAACATCATCACCCTCTCCATCGACAAGACCGGCGATTTGGAAGGCCTCGGGCCCT
>DAIUEK010000161.1:0-5284 GCA_036845165.1 Vicinamibacterales bacterium
CAGAGCAGCGCGCACTGGCGCAGATACGTGGACTTGCCCCCCATGTTCGGGCCGGTGAGGATGATCAGCTGCTGGTCGGTCGCGTCCAGCGTGACGTCGTTCGGCACGAACGCGTCCGTCACGTGCCGCTCGACCACCGGATGCCGTGCGTCCACGGCGATCATCTCGTCGCCGCTGTGCATCACCGGCTTCGTATAGTTATGGACCGCCGCGGTTTCCGCGAGCGCGGCGAGCACGTCGAGCGACGCCAGGCCGCGCGCCGTATCCTGGATCCGCGGGGCTTCCGCCGCCACGCGCCCCCGCAGCGCGTCGAAAATCTCCACTTCGCGCACGACGATGCGCTCCTCGGCGCCGAGGACCTTCTCCTCGTACTCCTTCAGCGCCGGCGTGATGAACCGTTCGCCGCCGGCAATCGTCTGCTTCCGGTGGTAGTCCGCGGGCACGTTCGCGAGGTTGGACTTCGAGATCTCGATGTAATACCCGAAGACGCGGTTGTAGCGGATCTTCAGCGAGTGGATGCCCGTCCGCGCCCGCTCTGCCTCCTCCATCTCGGCGATGCGCTGCTTGCCGCCGCGGCTGATGCCACGGAGGTCGTCGAGCTCCGGATCGAGGCCGTCTCGCACGACGCCGCCGTCTCGCGCGACAAGCGGCGGCTCGTCGACGAGCGTCTGGTCGAGGGCGTCCCGCACGTCCGCGAGATCGTCCAGCTCCGCGACGAGGCTGCGGACGAGCGGGGCCTGGAACTCCAAGAGGATCATCCGCACCCGTGGCACGGCCGCGATCGACTGCCGGAGCGACACGAGGTCCCGCGGGCCGGCGGTGCCGAGCGCCGCGCGCGCCACGAGCCGCTCGATGTCGTGCACGGACTTGAACGTGTCGCGCAGCTTCACGCGCGCCGTGCTGCGGAACGCGAAGTCCTCCACGGCGTCCAGCCGATCCTGGATGCGCTCGATCGCGACCAGGGGACGCAGCAGCCAGCCGCGCAGCAGCCGTCCGCCCATCGGCGTGATCGAGCGGTCGATCTCGTGGAGCAGCGAGCCGGTGCGTCCGCCATCCGACGCTTCGATGACCTCGAGGTTCCTGAGCGTCGTCGGATCGACGAGCAGGCAATCGGCCCCGGTGCGGAACGTGACGTCGCGGACGTGCGCGAGATCCGCCTTCTGCGTGTCGCGCAGATGCTGGACGAGCGCGCCGGCGGCGGACACCGCGGCGGGGCGATCGTCGAGACCGAATCCCTGCAGCGTCTGCGCCTTCAGCTGGCCGAGCAGGGAGCGCCGGGCCGACTCGTACTCGAACGTCCATGGCTCGGCGTCCGTCAGCCGCGCCTCGATGCGCGACGACGCGAGCAGCGCGGACGCGGCCTCGAACCCGGCGGGCGCGAGAATCTCGCGCGGCCGCAGCACGGCCAGCTCGTCGCACAGCGCGGCATGGCCGTCAGCCCCGATGTACTCCGCCGTCGAGAACTCGCCGGTCGACAGGTCGAGCAGCGCGACGCCGAACCCCGGGCCTGGATGCAGGGGTGCGAGCGCCATGAGGAAGGCCGGCTCGCGCGCGTCGAGATAGCCGGCGTCGGTCAGCGTGCCCGGCGACACCACGCGCACGACCTCGCGGCGGACGAGCCCCTTCGCCTTCTTCGGGTCCTCCATCTGCTCCACGACCGCGACGCGGAAGCCCTTGCGCACGAGCCGCGCGATGTAGCCGTCCGCCGCGTGGAAGGGGACGCCGCACATGGGAATGGCGCCGCCGCTGGAGTCCTTGGATCGGGAGGTCAGCGTCAGTTCCAGCGCGCGCGCCGCCGTCAGCGCGTCCTCGTAGAACATCTCGTAGAAATCTCCCATGCGGAAGAACACGATGGCGTCGCGGTACTGCCGCTTCGCCTCGAAGTACTGCCGCATGACCGGCGTGGCGCCGGCGGGCTCGCTTGAAGCTGGAGGGGACGCCATCGGAGGGGTGACGGTCATTATAACATTGCAGATTTGCGACTGAAGACTGACGATTGGTGCAGTCGATGCTCATCCTGGCCCTCGACACGTCGTCTCGCGACGGCAGCGCGGCGGTCGTGCGCGATCACGCGATTGCGATCGAACGCGCGGGGGACGGGTCACGCACACACACCGAACGGCTGCCCTCGGAGTTGATGGTCGTGCTGCGCGAGGCCGGCGTGGACCTGAAGGACGTCGAACGTCTCGCCGTCGTCGTGGGTCCGGGATCGTTCACGGGACTTCGCGTCGGCATCGCCACCATTCAGGGGCTCGCGCTCGCGCGCGACCTGCTGGTCACGCCCGTCTCGACCTTCGACGCGCTGGCCTGGAACGCCCGCGGCGAGCGCGATGCGATCGCCGCCTGGGTGGACGCGCATCGTGGGGAAGTCTTCGCGACGCTGCTCGCGGCGGATGGCCGCACGGCCCTGGAGCCGGCATCCTCGCTGGCGCCGGAGGCGACGCTGGACGCGTGGCACGCGTCGCTCGGGCCGCACGCGCGCGTCCGGTTCGTCGGCGACGGGGCCGTGCGCTATCGTGACGCGATCAGCCAGCGGCTCGGCGCGCGCGCCGAGATCGACGCGCAGGTCCCGCTGTTGGCCGGTGCCGCCGGACGCATCGCCGCGGCGGAACCCGATCGCGCGGTCCGTCCTCACGCGGTGGTGCCGTGCTATGTCCGTCGTCCCGACGTGGAGATCGTGCGCGATCGGCGCCGGGCCGCCGCGACATCCTGACATGCGTGTCGAACGCCTGCGCGACGCCGGGGCCGACGCCGAGATCGACGCCATCGTCGGGCTCGAGGCCGAGTCGTTCACCAACCCGTGGTCCCGCGAGACGCTCGTGTGGGAGCTGCGAAACTCCGACGTGACCCGGGTACACGTCCTCCGGGACGCTCACGAGCGCGTGGTCGCGTTCAGCGTCTGCTGGGTCATCTTCGACGAGCTCCACATCAACACCATGGCCGTCGCGCCGGCCGCCCGGCGCCGCGGAGTGGCCACGTTTCTGCTGCGGCAGGTCATGGCCGAGGCGGCCGCGGCAGGCGCCACCCGGGCCACGCTCGAGGTCCGGGCCTCCAACCGCGCCGCGTTGGCGCTCTACGCCCGGCTGGGGTTTCACGTGGCGGCCCGACGGCCGGGCTATTACACCAGGCCGGAGGAGGATGCCCTCATCCTGTGGCGGGAGCACTTCGAGACATCATCTTGAAGCCCCCTGACGGTTATGGTAATTTGCGGGTATGACTGCTCTCGGGTAGGACCTTCAGCAAGGAGGCGGAAATGCCGACAGACTTCGAAGAGATGAAGAGACAGTTGCTGGACAACAACGACGAGTTCCGGCAACTCGCCACCCAACACCACCACCTCGACGAACGCATCCACGACCTCGCCATCCGCCACTACCTGTCAGAACCCGAGCAGCTCGAAGAAGTCACCCTGAAGAAGAAAAAACTCCAGTTGAAGGATCAGATGGAAAGCATGCTGCGGCATCATCGCGCCTCAGAGCCGACCCACGCGTCGGAGCCAACCCACGCGTCGCCGCGGGCCTGAAGGCTCCATCACGAACAGGTCGAGGCCGGTCCACCGTGAGGCCGGCCTTTTTTTTACGACATGAATATAGACAAAGCGGGACTCCCGTTCATTACCGGCGCCCTCGTGCCGGCCGCCGTACTCGCCGGCACGCGACGGTACGGCTGGGCGACCGGCTTCGCCGCGCTGGGCGCCTTCTTCGCGTACTTTTTCCGCGATCCCGAACGCCGGATTCCGGCCGCTGAAGGCCTGGTCGTGTCTCCCGCGGACGGCCGCGTCGTCATCGCGGGGGCTGCCGACCCGCGCTGGAGCCCGCCCGGAACGTGGACACAGATCACGATTTTCCTGTCCCCGATGGACGTGCATATGAACCGCACGCCCGTGGACGGCCGCGTCACACGGATCGAATACCGCCCGGGCACGTTTCTGCCGGCCTATAAGGAGGATGCGGGCCAGAACGAGCTGAACGAGATCTGGATCGACCACCGGGGCGTGCCGGTCGTCGTGCGACAGATCGTCGGCGTGCTCGCGCGCCGCATCGTGTGCCGCGTCGTGGAGGGGCAGACGCTCGCGCGCGGCGAGCGCATCGGTCTCATGAAGTTCGGATCGCGCATGGACGTGTTCCTGCCCGCGTACGCGGACGTCCTCGTGCGCGTGGGTGACCAGGTCGTGGCCGGCGAGACGGTCCTGGCGCGCCTCGATGTCCCGGCGGCGGAGCGCGGGGAGTGATGATCAATCCGCTCGCGCGGCGGCGCGGCGAACGCCCCGATCGATTCCGGCGCGGCGTCTATCTGCTGCCGTCGCTGATGACCGTCGCGAACCTGTTCTGCGGGTACGCGTGCGTCGTATATTCGACGCGCGGCGACTTCGATACCGCGGCGGTCCTCATCGGCATCGCCATGGTACTCGACACGCTCGACGGGTTTCTCGCGCGCCTGACGAAGTCCACCTCGGCGTTCGGCGTGGAGCTGGACTCGCTCGCCGACGTGGTGTCGTTCGGGCTGGCGCCCGCGATCCTGGCGTTCCAGTGGGGGCTCTGGCCTCTGGGCCGTCTCGGCTGGGCGGCCGGATTCATCTACCTGACCGCCGCGGCGATGCGCCTGGCCCGCTTCAACATCCAGACGGGCGCGGGGACCGACAAGCGGTACTTCGCGGGCCTGCCGAGCCCGGCGGCGGGCGGCGTGATCGCGTCCACCGTCTTCATGTATCCCTGGGGGCTGCAGGACTACCGGATCGCGGCGCTCGCGCTCCCCGTGGTGCTGGTGCCGGGCTTCCTGATGGTGAGCACCATCCGCTTCCGCAGCATCAAGGCGATCGACGTCGGTTGGCGCCGCTCCTATCTCGCCCTGTTCCTCGGCGCCGTCGCGATCGCGCTCATCGCGTCACATCCGCGCCTCGCGCTCGTCGTCCTCTCCTACAGCTACATCGTCTGGGCCTTCGGGAGTTTTCTCGTGGGACGCCTCCGAAGGCGGCCGGCGAATCCCTAGCGAACGATCTCTCGCAGAGGGCGCCGACAAGCCGAGGGCGCTGATCCGGAACATGCACAGCCACGGAACGACACGGACGAACACGCCACGCGGTTCAGCCGTCCAGCCGCGCGTAGCGCGGCTTGCCTGACGGCTGCTCTGCGCCCTCGGCTTGTTCGCGCCCTCCGCGAGAGATCTTCCTCCGTGCGTCTCTGTGAGCTTCGGTGGCTCTGCGTTTATCTTTTCTCTTCCCGTGTTGCGAGCGATCAGGGATTCAGAGGTAATGTGATGGTGACCGCCGTGCCGCGGTCCTTCT
>DAIUEK010000162.1:0-5271 GCA_036845165.1 Vicinamibacterales bacterium
GTCTATAACGAGCGCCCCGCCGGACCCCCCTACACTCTCACTCGCGGGGCGCTCGTTATAGACCGGGGGGCTTCGCCCCGCCGGACCCCCCTACACGCTCGCTCGCGGGGACCCCTGAGCCCCGCTCCGCTCGCGTGGGCTCACTCGCTGGCGCTTGTTCGCCGGCTATCTGTCCGACGCCATGTCGGTCCATCGCCGCACGGAGGCGATGCCGCGCTCGTAGTTCGTGACGACGACTTCCGCGTTCTTCTCGATGGCCGACCCGTCGGCGCTGCGTGCCCCGCACGAGTGCCGCCCGCCCCCGTGTGAATAGATCAGTTCGCCGGTGCCCCCTGCGCGAATCGGCTGGTTCAGGCGTCCGAGGACGCCGACCATCCGGTAGTCCGCGCTCTGCATGTTCTCGTCGGGCGACCACAACACGCGGGCCATCAGCCAGAACACGACGGCGGAGCCGCACAGGCCGATGACGACCGACAGCAGGACCGCCGGCAGCGCGAGCCACCGGAACTCCGTTGTGAGAAGGAAGCCGGTGCCGCCGAACCACGCCAGGAATGCCGTCATGGTCGCGACGTTGATCGGCCCCACGCCGCGCGCGTGCCCGCCGTGGAACATGTTGCCGTGCACGTGGTGGCCCCACGGCACGTGGATGTGCAGATGGGCGTGCATCGCCCCGAGGGCGAACGACGCAACACTCAGGACAAAGCCGATCACGAAGCAGCCGAGAAATATCTGCGGCCAATTCATTTCTGCGCCTCCGGAACCAACGTCTGTGACAGCCGATCGATGAGGCCCGGCATCGAGATCATTTCGCCGAGCAGCACGAGGCACCGCCGGGAGTCCGCGTGCGTGGACAGCCGATCGAACGCCGCGGCGAGGGGCGGGTCGTGCGCGAAGCGCGTCGCGCCGTCCCCCAGCCAGCGGTCGAGCGCGGTTTCAAGCGACGCCACCTCAGATGTGAGCTCGGTGTGGAACCCCGGAGGATCGCTGACGAGGTATCCGGGGTGGACCTTGAAAAAGCGCGCGAGCAACTGCCGCGACTCCTGCGAGAGGTGGCGGCGCGAGCCCTTTTCGATGAGCGAGAGATAGGACTGGCTGATCGTCCGGCCGACCTCCGACCGGATGGCGCGGACCAGCTCCGATTGCGTGAGCTCACGCCCGAGGCCGCGAAGCTCCCCTTCGAGCTGACGCAATTGCCGAAGCTTCTGTCCGAGAGTCATTGCAATCTGTAATATGTATATTGCTAATTGAAATATCTGTCAAGCGCCAGAAAAAGCGGGGCTTCCGCCCCGCCTGATGTAAACGTCTAAAGGCCTTCGTTGCAGTATCTTACCGTTCCCAGTACAGTTTCAGCCGCGCCTTCGGGTGATTCCCGATCTCGTTCAGCGTCTTCGCATCGTAGAGGCGGCCGTTCAGCATCACCATGCTGATCGCCTCGGTGTTGCGGATGTTCTCGAGCGGGTTCCTGTCGAGGACGATGAGATCCGCGAGCTTCCCCTTCTCGATCGACCCGAGCTCCTTGTCGAGGCCGAGGACGCGCGCGCCGTTGATCGTCGCGCAGCGAATCGCCTCCAGATTCGTCATGCCCCCCTGCTGGAGCATCCACAGCTCCCAGTGCGCGCCGAGCCCCTGGAGCTGGCCGTGCGCCCCGAGCTGGACGGATCCGCCCGCATCCAGCACCTGCTTCGCCCCCTTGGCGACGAGGAAATGATTGAAGTCGTCGTCGGGCGCCATCAGCCGGCGGCGAGACCGTGCGTCGATGACCTCGCGCGGCGTGAACGCCAGCAGATGCTCGTTCTCCCAGACGTTGGTCTTCTGATACCAGTAGTACTCACCCGACAGGCCGCCGTAATCGACGATGAGCGTCGGCGTGTAACCGGTCTTGCTCTTCGCGAAGAGCGTGACGACGTCCTTGTACAGCTTCGGCACCGGCAGCGAGTGCTCGACCGTCGTGTGGCCGTCCATGATCATCGTCTCGTTGTAGTACAGCAGCGACCCGCCTTCCGGCACGACCTCCATCTCCAGCTCGCGCGCGGCCTTGATGATCATCTGCCGCGCGTCGCGGCGCTGCTGGTTGTAGCTCTTGACGCTGAAGGCGCCGAAGGACTTCTGCCGCCTCAGCGCCGACAGCGCATCGTCATACGTGGTGATCACGGCTTTGAAGGGCGTTTCCGCGCCGTAGAGGATCGTGCCGGTCGAGAAGAGGCGCGGCCCGAGCTTCATCCCCGCGCGGATGAGCTCCGCGTTGCTGAAGACCGTCTCGGTGTCGTTCGACGGATCGTGCGACGTCGTGACGCCAAACGCGAGGTTCGCTTCGAGCGGCCAGCTCGCCTGCGCGAGGATCCCGTCCCCTTCACCGCCTACATGCCCATGGACGTCGATGATGCCCGGCATGATCGTCTTGCCCGTGGCGTCGATCCGCTTCGCGCCGGCCGGAATCTGGACGCTTCTGCCCACGGCGGTGATCTGGTTACCCTCGACGAGGACGGTGCCGTTCTCGATGACGGTGTCACCTGACGCGGTGATGATGCGGGCGCCGACGAACGCGATGGCGCCATCCGGCGCATCCGTCTTCGCCGTGAACCCGATGTTGGTGCCTTTGGCTTCCGGCTGATCGGGTGTCTGCAGACTGGAGTCGAGAAACGTGAAGGTCTTCGACAGATCGCGCGTGTAGAGGTCGGGGCCCATCGACCAGTGGACCTGGCGGCTGTCGCCGGACCAGTGGATGTTGAAGCCCGCGTCCTGCGAGATGCGCGCGGTCGGGTAGCCCTCCATCGTCGGGCTGAGATCGATCGGGCGGCCGGTGTGCGGGAACGGCACGACAAAGGCGTGCCACCGCTCCGCGAACGCCACCCACTTGCCGTCGGGTGAGGGGACGATCTGGGTCGCGTTTTCCGACTGGAAGTGGACGATATCGTCGCCGCCGGAGAGCGGCGAGTTCGGGTCGCCGATCCCGACGCTGACGAGGACGGCCTTCCCCTGGCGGACGTCATTCACGAACACGCGCTTACCCGTCGAATCGAACGACGGCTCGCTGCCGCCTTCGCGCACGAGCTTCGGCAGGGCGGTGCCGTCGGTCGGCACGACGTAGATGCCGTCGGTGCCGCCATACAGCGGACCGCGCGTGCCGTCGGTGCCCGCGTCGCGGAAGACGATCCACTTGCCGTCACGGGAAAACGCCGGCTCGGTGTAGTTGCCGGGGGCCGTGACGACGTCGCGGCCGGCGGTGCCGTCGGGATGCACCACGCGCACGCGACCGTAGTCGGCGTCGGTCCACGTCGTGTGGACGATCCACTGCCCGTCGTCGGACCATTTCGGCGCGAACTCGAACGCGGTGCCGCGCGTCACGCGTCTGGGTGAGGCATTATTCAGCGCTCGCGGGGCCCCACCCCCACTCGCGCGCGCTGCGCCACTCGCTTCGCTCGGGCTCCGCGCGGGCTCAGGGCTGTCGGGAAGATCCTTGATGTAGATATGCCCCAGCGCGCCGTAGGTGACGCGCTTCCCGTCGGGCGAGACCGCGACGTTCTTCAGCGCCTTGACCTGGAACTCGGGCGTGTACACCTTCTGCGTGAAGCGGACGGCGTCGTTAATGGTCTGGTCGACATGCGCGGTAAAGGGGACGGGCGCCCCCTGGCCGCTCGCGACGTCCACGCGCCAGATCTTGCCTTCGCCCCAGATCAGGATCGCCTTGCCGTCGGGCATCCACGCGTACTGCGGGTAGAGGCCGTGGACGGCCCACGCTTCCTGCAGGTCCTTGTCGAGATGGTCGAAGACGGCGCGATCGCGGCCGGACTCGAGATCGCGGATGTAGAGCCGGGACGCGGTGCGCACGCGGCGAACGTAGGCGAGCCACTTGCCGTCCGGGCTCACGCGCGGCGTGACCGATCCCCCCTGGACCGACACCACGGCGCGCTCGCGTCCCGTGTTCAGGTCGCGCCGCATGATGGCGTAGATGGTGCCGTTGGGGTCCTTGTTGTACTCGAACTGCTGACCGGGGGTGACGTCCTTGCTGTAATAGAGGTACCGGCCATCAGGCGACGCGGCGGGCTCCCCCGCGTCCTTCTGGAAGCCGTTCTTCTCGGTCACCTGCAGGCCGTCCGATCCGGACGCGTGGAACATCCAGATCTCGCCGGCGCCGAGCGACCGCTGCGCGACGAAGTGACGGCGCGCGAAAATGTAGTTCCCGTCGGCGGACCAGGTCGGGCTGTTGATGAACCAGCGTTTCTCGCGCGACACCTGCTTCGCGTTCTTCCCGTCCACGTCCATCGTCCAGATGTTCCAGAGGCCGTCGCGATCGCTCGACATGGCGATCCGCTTGCCGTCGGGACTGAAGCGCGGCTGCATGTCGTAGGCGGCGCCGCTCGTGATGCGGGTCGCGGGAGACGTCCCGCTGCCGCCGATCGGCATCGTGTAAATGTCGCCGAGGAGATCGAACACGATCTGCCGGCCGTCCGGGCTGACGTCGACGTTCATCCAGGTGCCTTCGGAGGTGTCGAAGGTCAGCTTCTGGGTGGGGCCGAGGTCCGCGTTGACGTCCCACTTCTTGACGTCGGCCTGCTGCGCGAGCGGCTGCGCGAACGTGGCCAGCATCACGCCGCCGACAAGGGCCGATATCGTGAGGATTCGTTTCATGGTTTCTGCCTTCTGCCTTCTGCCTTTACTGATTCTCGAGGCTTCGCCACAGGTACCAGCACGCCACGGTACGATACGGCCGCCAGGCTTCGCCGATTTTTCTGATCCGATCCGCGTTGGGTTTCTTCCGAAGCCCGTAAAGGCGCTGGATGGCCGTCACGATGCCCAGATCGTCCACCGGCAGGACGTCCGGTCTGCGGAGACGGAACATCAGGAACATCTCCGCCGACCAGCGGCCGAGCCCCTTCACTTTGATGATCGCCTGGATGACGGCCTCGTCGTCCAGCTCGTGGAGCGATGCGATCGGCAACTCGCCGCTGGTGACCTTGCCTCCGAGGTCGCGCAGGTACGCGCTCTTCTGCCGGCTGAGCCCTGCCTGGCGCAGTCGATCGTCGGTCACCGAGAGGATTCCCTCCGGCGTCGCGATGCCGTCCGGCATGAGGCCGATCAGCCGTCCGTGGATCGTCGCCGCGGCTTTCGTGGAAATCTGCTGCGCGGTAATCGTGCGCACGAGCGCCGAAAACGGATCCATCATCGGCGTGTCGAGCGGCGATCGCGCGCGGTACTTCTTGATCACCGGCGCGAGGACCGGGTCGCGGCGCATCAAGGCGCGGCTCGCCCGCAGAAAATCAGCGGGATCGA
>DAIUEK010000163.1:0-3648 GCA_036845165.1 Vicinamibacterales bacterium
ATTCGAGAGGCCATTCGATCGTTCACGGCCCAGCCGGGATTCTCGCTGGTGGTCGTGCTGACGCTCGCGCTGGCGATCGGCATCAACTCGGCGATCTTCAGCGTGCTGAACGGGGTGCTGCTGCGGCCGCTCGACTATGCCGATCCCGGCCGCCTCGTCGTCGTGTGGGAGAGCAACCAGGCGGCGGGACAGCCGCAATCAGAGACGTCCGGCGCGACCTACCTTGACTGGCGGGCGCGCACGCGCGCGTTTTCGAGCCTCGGCGCGTTTCGCTATCGCGGGTTCACCCTCACGGCTGACGGCGAATCCGAGCACATCGCGAGCGTCGAGGCATCACCGGCGCTCTTCCGCGTGCTGGGCGTGCCGCCGCTCGCCGGACGGGTGTTCACCGACGAGGAGGAGCAGCCCGGACACGAGAAGCTCGCGATCCTGAGCTACGGCGCCTGGCAGCGCCGCTTCGGCGCGCGGCCCGAGGTGGTGGGGACGACGATCGAGCTCGACGGTCAGCTGTTCGAAGTCGTCGGCGTGATGCCGACAACGTTTCAGTTCCCCGCCGGCGACAAGGACGTCGAGGTGTGGTCGCCGCTCACGCTCGATCTCAAGTCGCTCCTCACGCGGCCGCATCGGATGTACCGGACCATCGGCCGGCTGACGCCCGGCGTGACGATGGCGCAGGCGCAGGCCGACATGGACGCGATCGCGCGCGATCTGGCGCGGGAGCATCCCGAGGCCAACGCGGGGTGGGGCGTCCGCCTGGTGCCGGCGCACGACCAGGTGGTCGGCGACATCGGCGGCACGTTGTGGGTCCTCTTCGGCGCGGTCGTGCTCGTGCTGCTCATCGCCTGCGCCAACATTGCGAACCTGCTGCTCGCGCGGTCCGCGCGCGCGGCGAAGGACTTTTCTATTCGTGCGGCGCTCGGCGCCGGCCGCGGCGTCCTCGTGCGGCGATCGCTCGTGGAGAGTGGCGTGCTGGCGGCCTCAGGAGCCGCCGTCGGGCTTGGCCTCGCATGGGCCGGCGTCCGCGTGCTGCGGCGCCTGATTCCGCCGACGGTGCCGCGCGCCGACCAGATCGGCCTCGACCTGCCGGTGCTGGCGTTCACCGCGGCAATCGCGATCGCCTCAGGCCTCCTCTTCGGTCTCGTCCCGGCGTGGCGGGCGATGCGGCCGAACCTCACGGAGGTCCTGCAGGAGACCGGCCGCGGGTTCACGGCGAGCCGCCGGTCGCGGCGCCTGTCGGACGTCATGGTCGTCGCCGAGGTCGCGCTGGCGCTGATGCTCCTGGTCGGCGCCGGGCTCCTGATTCGCAGCTTCGTCAACCTCACGTCCGTGAGCCCGGGATTCCGGACCTCGCGCGTGGTCTCCGTCGAGATCGTCCTGCCGGACACGCGGTACGCGAGCGGCGCATCGAAGCGGGAGTTCTACTCGGCGCTCGTGGACGGTGTCCGCGCGCTGCCCGGCGTGACGCACGCCGGCGCGGTGTCGGCGCTTCCGCTGAGTCCGCTCGGCACGCAGTTCGACATTCCGTTCACCATCGACGGCCTCACCGCGACGTCGCCGTCGGAGCGTCCGCGCGCGGCCTACCGGGCGGTGATGGCCGGCTACTTCGAGGCCATGGCGATTCCGCTCCGGAAGGGCCGGCTCTTCGATACGTTCGACGGGCGCGAAAACGGCCCGCGCGTCGCCATCATCAATGAGACCGTGGCGAAGCGCTACTTTGCCGGCGTCGATCCCCTGAACAAACGCGTGAAGATGCCCATGGCCGGCGATCTGACGATCGTCGGCGTCGCCGGCGACGTGAAGCACGACGGTCTCCAGCTCGCCGCCAAGCCGGAAGTGTTCGTGCCGTACTATCAGCTCGCGCTGTCCGAGATGCAGATCGTCGTCGAATCGGACGACGACGCCGGCGTCGTGGCGTCCGGCGTCAAGCGCGTCCTCGGCCGGCTGGACCCCGCGCTGCCGATCGCCAAGGTCTCGCGGATTGAAGAGCTGCTGTCGGCGTCGATCGCGCAGCCGCGCTTCAACATGGCGCTCCTCATCGGCCTGGCATTCTGCGCGGCGCTGCTCGCGGCGGTCGGCGTCTACGGCGTCGTCACCTATTCGGTGACGCGCCGGACGACGGAGATCGGCCTGCGCATGGCGCTCGGCGCCGGGACGGGCGACGCGTTCCGGCTGGTCGTCGGGGGAGCGGCGCGCGTCGTGCTGGTGGGCGTGGTGCTTGGACTTGCGGGCGCCGCGGCACTGGGCAAGGCGTTCGACAGCCTGCTGTTCGGCGTCCCGCCGTTCGATGCCGTGACGTTCACCGCGTCCGGTCTCGCGCTCGTGGTCGTCGGCCTGCTGGCGGCCAGCGTGCCGGCCGCGCGCGCGGCGCGCATCGACCCCGCGGGCGCGCTCCGCCAAGAGTAACACCCACGTAGTATCATCGCGCCTTTCAACTGTTTAGATAGGGAGATCCGGCATGAGGAAGTTCCTGGTGGGCGCCGCGCTGCTGGTCGCGGTCGCGTCGTTGCCCGGGCAGCAGATGGTGACCGAGACGTTCGATCCCGCGCAGCCGCAGGATGCGGACTTCGCCAAATCGGTGAAGGAGTGGACCACCCAGCCGTACTTCATCAGCCCGCTCGTCGATCACCTGCCGGTGGTGAAAGGGATCCCGTCGCCCAAGGCGGTCCTCGGGTACCACATCGGCGCGCCGTACAAGCTGACCTATTACGCCGACATCCTGAAGTACTACCGCGCGCTGGCCGCCGCGACGCCGCGCGTGAAGGTCGAGACGATCGGCAAGAGCGACGAAGGGCGCGAGCTCGTCGTCGTGTGGGTGTCGTCCGACGACAACATGAAGAACGTCCGGAAGAACCGGGACAACCTCGCGAAGATCGCCGATCCGCGCGGGTTGACGCCGGAGCAGATCAAGACGCTCATCCAGACGACGAAGCCGCACTATCACTTCATGGGCGGGCTGCACAGCGGCGAGACGGGACCGTCGGAGATGTTGATGGAGCTGTGCTACCGGCTCGCGACCGAGACGTCACCGCTCATCAGGCAGATCCGCGACAACGTGATCGTGTCGATCACGCCGGTCGCCGATCCGGACGGACGGGACCGCAACGTCGACTGGTTCTACAAGGGGCTCGATGAGCAGGCGGCCCTTTCGACCCTTCGAGAGCCTCAGGCTCGCCCCGAGCAAGGTCGAGGGGCGACAGGCTCGGAGCAGGCGGCGGGACCGCAGGCGGCCGCAGGCCCTGCGCCGGCCGGCGCGGGCGCGGGCCGCGGCGGCGCGCAGCTCCCCTACTGGGGAAAGTACGTCTTCCACGACAACAACCGCGACATCAACCTGTCGCAGATCGCGATGCGCGCCATCGTCGACTGGTACTTCACCGCGCATCCGCCGATCATGCACGACCTGCACGAGGCGCAGCCGCTCCTCTATACCTATAGCGGCGGCCCCCCGCAGAACCCGAATCTGGATCCGATCCTGTTCGCGGAGCTCCCGTTCTTCTCGAACTTCGAGCTCGAGCAGATGACGAAGTACGGCATGCCGGGCGTCTATACGCACGCCTTCATGGACGGCTGGTCGCCGGGCTATCTCGGATCGGTCGCGTACAACCACAACGGCATGATGCGCATGTACGAGACGCAGTCGGGGCGGGAGAA
>DAIUEK010000163.1:3748-5267 GCA_036845165.1 Vicinamibacterales bacterium
CGTACAACCACAACGGCATGATGCGCATGTACGAGACGCAGTCGGGGCGGGAGAATGCGCCCGCCGGTTCAACGGGTTCAAGAGGTTCGACGGGTTCGACGGGTTCGGGTTCCACGGGTACCCCGGCTGCGACAGGCGCGCCGCCGGCCGGTCAGACGCCGCCCGTCGTGCAGACGCCACCCGTCGTCCAGACTCCGCCCACCGGTCAGGCACCGCCGGCCGCAGCCGCGGACGCGCCGGGACGCGGCACTTCGACAGGCTCAGGCCAGGGCGGCCGTGGCGGGCGCGGAGGACGTGGCGGACAGGGCGCGCCGGCCGCGGAAGGCGTGGCGCAGGCGCCGGCCGGTGCGCCGGGTGCGCGCGGGGCGGCTCCGGCGGGCGCGCCGGGTGGCGGCGGGCGCGCGTCCGGACCCCCCACGGGCCGCGGCGGCGGGCAGCCGCGCGAGTGGTATCGCGGACTCCCGATCCCGCCGGACGCCATCGCGAACTTCTCGCGCCGCAATAACACGAACTACATGGAGACCGGCGTCCTCTCCGGCCTGCAGCTGACGGCCATGTTCCCGAACATGGTGATCGAGAACTTCTACAAGAAGACGCAGCACGCGATCGACGCCGGCAAGACCGAGGCGCCATATGGCTACGTGATCGCGGCGGGCCAGAAGGACATGACGCGCGCCGCGACGCTCGTCAACATCCTGCGCGTGCAGCGGATCGAAGTCGGCCAGGCGACCGCGGAGATCAAGGTCGCCGACGGCACGTTCCCCGCCGGCTCGTACGTGATCAAGCGCGATCAGCCGTACGGCAAGCTCGCGAAGAACCTGCTCGAGAAGCAGAACTATCCCGATCCCAACCTGATCACCTACGACGACAGCGGCTGGACGATGGGGCTGGCGATGCTCGTGGATGTGAAGGAGATCAAGGACAAGGCGATCCTGGACGCGGCGGTCACGCCCGTCAAGGAAGCCGTCGTCAAGGGCACGGTCACCGGCACCGGCTCCGCCGGGATGGCCGTCGCCCACTACGGCTCCAACAACATGATCGCGTTCCGCTACACGTTGAAGCGCGTGCCGATGAAGATCGCCGAGAGGAGCTTCACCGCAGCAGGCGTGGAGTTCCCGGCCGGCTCGTTCGTGATCGGCGCGGGCGCGGACATGGCCGCGGTGAAGGCCGCGGTGGAGCGGTTCGGTCTCACGGCCGCGTCGCTCGCCGCGATGCCCACGGTGGCGATGCACGACGGCGATCTGCCGCGCGTGGCGATCTACTCGTCGTGGAACGGCACGCAGGAAATCGGCTGGTATCGCGACGCCTTCGACAAGTTCGGCATCCCGTACGACTTGATCTTCAAGGAGCGCGTGAAGAAGGGCAACCTGCGCGCCGAGTACGACGTGATCCTCATGCCGACGCAGCAGGCGAACCGGGCGGCAATCTTCGCGCCGCCGGCCGCGCGGCCGGTGCCGTACATGAAGACCGACAAGTACAAATTCCTCGGGATGTACGGCGAGTCGCCGGACATCACGGG
>DAIUEK010000164.1:0-3158 GCA_036845165.1 Vicinamibacterales bacterium
GTGTAACGCGGGGCTTCAGCCCCGCGATCGGGGGAGACAATGCCGCGAGTGAAGCTGAATCGAACGGCGAAAACCGTCTTGTGGTCACTACAGTTCTACCTGGTCATCCTCCTGATCCTCATCCTCGTCCGCTTCCTGCGGGTCCTGTAGCGAAGCTCCGCCTCAAACCGTCGAGGGTTTCCCCGCGGCGTCCGGCGGATCTTCGCTCATAGCGTGCGGGCGCCGCCTCGCCCTGTTGGCCACCTTCAGCAACTCGAACCACACGATACTCGCCGCGCCGACGCCCACGCACGACAGCACAGCGGCCACCGAGAGCCGCGAGAACCGGAACATCTCGCGCAACGCGGGCACGTACAACGCGCACGCGAGGAAGGCCGCGGCGCCGCCCGCCACCCACCACAGCGCCCGGTTCGGCGAACCGAGCCGCGAGACGATCGTCTGCGACCAGGATCGATTGGCCAGGATCAACCCGATATTGGCGACGATCAGCGTCGTGAACGACAGCGTCCGCGCCTCCTCCTCGCCGTAGCCGCCAGTCTGGGCAAACGCGAACACACCCGCCACGGTGAGGAGGACCACCACCCCCTGGAGCAGGCTCACGCCGAGCGTCTGGGCGCCGAACAGGCGTGCGCGCGAGTCGCGGGGCGGACGCTGCATGACGTCCGCCTCTTCGCCCTCGGCCTCGAACACGACCGAGCACGCCGGATCGATGATCAGCTCGAGAAAGACGATGTGGACCGGCAGCAGCGCGAGCGGCCAGCGGAAGAGCACGGGGATGAGCGACATGCCCGCAATCGGCACGTGGATCGCGAAGATGTAGGCCATCGCCTTTTTCAGGTTGTCGAAGATACGGCGACCGAGGCGGACCGCCTGCACGATGGACGTGAAGTCGTCGTCCAGCAGCACGAGCGAGGCCGCCTCGCGCGCGACGTCGGTGCCGCGCCCGCCCATCGCGATGCCGATGTGCGCGGCCTTCAGCGCCGGCGCATCGTTCACGCCGTCGCCCGTCATCGCCACGATCTCGCCGTTCGCCTTGAGCGCCTCGACCAACCGCAGCTTCTGTTCCGGCACGACGCGCGCGAAGATGCTGGCGGTCTTCACGCACTCGCACAGCTCGGCGTCGCTCATCGCGTCGAGCTCGGCGCCGGTCACCTCATGGTCGGCGCGCAGCCCCACCTGGCGGCCGATGTTCCGCGCGGTCCCGGGATAGTCGCCGGTGATCATCACCACGCGAATCCCGGCGGTGTAGCACTCGCTCACCGCCTCGACCGCCGTCGGCCGCACCGGGTCCTCGAGACCGACGAGGCCGAGCAGCTCGAACGAGAAGTCGTGCTGTTCGCCCGGCAGGGCCTCGGGCCGGAAGGTCGCCCGCGCCACGCCCAGCACCCGCAGACCGTCCGCGGCCATCGCCGCGACGTCCGCCAACAACGCCTGCGCCCGCCGATCGTCGAGGTGACAGAGATCGGCAATCGCTTCCGGCGCGCCCTTGGCGGCGATGACGTAGTCCGCGGTCTCGCGCGATTTCCATACGTGCGACATCGCCAGCAGGTGTTCCGAGAGCGGATACTCGCGGACCAGCGTCCAGTCGTCGTGGAGGTGCTCGGATTGCGCCAGGTAGCGCTCGCCAAGCTGCCTGAACGCCTTCTCCATCGGGTCGAACGGATCGCGATGGCTCGCGAGAATGGCGAACTCCACGGTCTCGTGAAGCGGCTCCGGGAGTTCCTCGCGATCGGCGCGGACCTCGTGGACCTGATTCGACGCGCAGATCCGCCGCACGGTCATCTGGTTGAGCGTGAGCGTGCCGGTCTTGTCCACGCACAGCACGGTGGCCGCGCCGAGCGTCTCGATCGCGGCGACACGGCGCGTGAGCACGTGGCGTCGCGACAGCCGCCACGCGCCCAGCGCGAGGAAGATGGTGAGGACCACCGGGAATTCCTCGGGCAGCATCGCCATCGCCAACGTGATCCCGGCGAGCAGCCCGCGCAGCCAGTCGCCGCGCGTGAGCGCGTAGACCACCACGACGACGATGCAGAGCGCGGCGCCGAAGAGGGCCAGGCGACGGACGAGCAAGCGCGTCTCGCGCTCGATGGCCGTCGCCTCCGGCACGAGCGTCTGGAGGGCGCGGCCAATCTTGCCCAGCTCCGTGTTCAGGCCGGTCGCCCGGACCTGCGCGACACCCTGGCCCTGGACGACGAGGGTCCCGGAGTAGACGCAGGGCTGATCGTCGCCGCCCGGGCGCAGATGATCCGCTGCCGGCGACCCCGACGCACGTTTGCGCACGGGCGCCGATTCGCCCGTCAGGAGCGATTCGTCCACCGACAACCCCGTCGATTCCAGCAGCACGGCGTCGGCGGGGACGCGGTCGCCTTCGGCGAGCATCACGAGATCGTCGCGCACCACCTCGCGACCGGGGATCCGGTCCCGCCCTCCGTTCCGGATGACGAGGGCGCGCGGGCTGGACAGGTCGCGCAGCGCCTCGAGCGCCCGCTCCGCCTTGCGCTGCTGGTAGAACGTGATGCCCATCACGACGAAGACGAACGCGAGCAGCAGCACGCCCTCGGTCACATCGCCGACCGCCAGGTAGATGGAGCCGCTCGCCACGAGCAGCAGGAACATCGGCTCGCGCACCACCTCGAGCGCAATCGCCAGAAGATTGCGCGGCTTCGACGTCGGAAGCTCGTTGTAGCCGTCCGAGCGGAACCGTTCGGCCACCTCCGCGTCCGACAGGCCGACGGCGGTCGAGAGGTCGAAGATCGGCACTGGCGTTGGCATGGTGCGGCTCTCGGCTCTTGGCGGTGTCCGGTTTGCGGCTCGCGGGCGACCGGCCGGTCGCCCCTACGGCGTGTCTGCAGCCTGCTGCCAGCTCTCCGCTATTCCTCGTCTTCTACCTTCTGGCTTCCGACTTCTAACTTCTATCTTCTATCTTCTGCCTTCTTCTTCAGATACTTGTCGTACCAGCCCAGGATGCGCTGCTCGAAGTCGATGCTCTCAGCCGCGCTGTTGGGCGGGCGATGGGCGCCGTTCGCGTAGCGCACCCACTCCACCTCCTTGCCGAGCCGCCGGAGCGCGTAGTACATCTCGCGCGACTGGCTCGACGGCACGTTCGGATCCTGGTCGCCGGTGATGCAGAGCAGCGGCGTCTTGACGCGGTCGGCGTG
>DAIUEK010000164.1:3258-5223 GCA_036845165.1 Vicinamibacterales bacterium
CCATCTCGATCAGCCGGTTGGCGGCCGACGTGACCCCCTTGATCCACGCCTCTCCCGGGCGGGTCTGGATCAGGTTCACCGACGGATGGAAGACGGCGTACCCGTGGTTGGCGAGGAACGCGGCGCGCCCGTTGAAGCCGTTGTCGAAGAACGTCTCGTAGATCTCGAACATCGTCGGGTACTTCTGCCCCTTGACGTAGTTCACCGGGTACCGCAGGACGCCGTGGATCAGCTTCCCGTCCGAGTCGCGATACGACACCAGTTCCGATCGCGGCAGGGTGCGGCTTGCCGCAATCCACTCGTTGACGCCCGTCAGCCGGCGAATCTGCGCGAAACCGCTGTCGGCGGCGTACAACTCCGCTGGCTGATCGCCATCGCTGAGCGTGAACACGACCGTCCGCCCGTCGCGCGAGAACCGGAACCCGCCGAACAGCCGCGCGTCCTTCACCAGCGATGTCATCTCGCCGTTCGCCACGTTGATCCGCACGAGCCCGCGCTCCCACGTGTCCCGCGCCGACCAGGTGGCAAAGAGGCCTTCGCCGTCGGGACTCCACCCGATGGGATCGATCTTCGGCGAGGTCTCTTCCTTGTCGGGATCCAGCGTCATCAGCGACCGCCGTGACCCGTCCCCGACCCGGATGGCGTACCACGCCTTCTTCGTCGTCGCCAGCAACACCGCCCCGTCGCGGCTGAAGGAGATCACCGAAAACTGCTCCTTCTTGTCCGGGTCGTCGGGCGCCGCAATCGTGCCGGCAGCTGGCGCGGGCGTCGATCCCGCCGTGCCGGGAGCCGCGGCGGGCGAAGGTGAGGCCGGCTTCTCGTTCACGTCCGATGTCAGGCTGCGCGGCCTGGCCTCGTCGATCACTATGAGACGCACCCACGCCGGGGCCATGTAGGTGGGGTCGCCATAGCGCGTGTTGTCCACCTCGGCGTTGTCTTGCAGCCGGCGGGCCGCGACGGCCACCTGCCGACCATCGTCAGACAGGTCGAGCACCGACAGCGTGGCCACCTTCAACATGTCTTCGGCGGTGAACGCGGCTTTCGACGTCGCCGCGGCCGGGGCTGGCGGTGCCTGGGCGATGAACACGGACGGCGAGGCGAGGAGGGCGAGCAACAGGAAGGCAAAAGTGCGCATGGATATTCCTCTCGGGCTGACGCTTGTAGGGGGCGATCGGCCGGTCGCCCCCTACAGGATGTGGTCTGGACAAGCGAAGGCTCCACGCCTACATTGTAATATGGAGTAGTGTCATCACCCCCATTGAGGAGCTTCCTTATGGCTCCCGCGCCGGCGGTAGACGAGACAGTCTTGAGACGCGCGCGTGCGGAATATCTCGAGATGCCTGGGCTGCGGCTGACCAGCGCGCAGGCCCAGCGACTGTGGGGTCTGGACAGGCGGACGTGCGACGAGTTGTTGACGACGCTGACCAGCGTGCACTTCCTGGCCCGCACTCGGGATGGTTCGTTCGTGCTGTCGGCGTCCCGGATCTAGCTCGCACCTGGGGCTCGCAGGACGCTGGGGAACCCGTCCTGGCTGGACGATGCAGAGCGGAGAATGCAGGATGCAGGTGTATTCTGTATTCTCCATTCGGCATTGTTGACTTAGGCCGTCAGCGACCGCCCTGAACATCCCCAGCAGTTCGATCTGTGGGCTTGCCCAGTGAGAACGGGACGTCCGGCCTGTTTTTGCGTACAATCCCTGATGGCCTGCAGGCGATCGCGCTCGATGCGACGGCGAGGCAGGCATTCCTCACCCAGGCGCCCGTAGCTCAGGTGGATAGAGCACCGGCCTTCTAAGCCGGGGGTCGCAGGTTCGAGTCCTGCCGGGCGCGCCACTTAACTCGAACACCGGCAATAATAGTTGACGCCGCGCAGGCGGTCGCCAGCTTCGGCTTGTTGCTCTCAAGAGGGGGCACCAGCGCGGTGGCCCTTTCCCTTTCGTGCCTATCCAATCTGGCTGCCCGTGGC
>DAIUEK010000165.1:0-5210 GCA_036845165.1 Vicinamibacterales bacterium
TGTTCGTAGGCGTAGGCGAGCGCGATCAACTTCTCTTCGGACCACGCGCCCCCGATGAACGACAGCCCCACCGGCAGGCCGAACGCCTGACCCGCAGGCACCGTGACGCTCGGATAGCCGGCCACCGCCGCGGGTGTCGAACTCGCGCCGGTGAAGTGATCGCCGTTGACGAGATCGGTCGTCCACGCCGGACTGCCGGTCGGCGCGACGATCGCGTCGAGGTGATGCCGCTGTATCACGAGGTCGATTCCCTGCGCGCGGGCCAGCACCCGGCACTTCGCGGCCGCGGCGCGATACGCCGGTGACGTCAGCGGCCCCTTTTTCTGTGCAGAGACGAACAGCTCCTGCCCGAAGAACGGCATCTCGCGCGCCTTCTCGCGCTCGTTGAACGCAATCAGCTCCTGCAGCGAGTGAACCGGGGACGAGGGACCAAGGGATCCGAGATACCTGTTCAGATCGGCCTTGAACTCGTAGAGGAGGACTACGTTCTCGCAGGCGTCCATCTTCGACGCCGTCGGGATGTCCGCGGGATCGACAATCACCGCGCCCGCCGCTTTCATGTCCGCGATCGCCTGGTTCACGAGGCGATCGGTGACGTCGCTGTAGCCGAAGTACTGCTTTCTCGCGACGCCGATCCGCGCACCCTTCAATCCGCCGGGGTCCAGGCTCTTCGTGTAGTCGGTGCGGGCGTGCGCGCCGCTCGCCTTCGTCGCGGCGTCGGCGGCATCGACGCCCGTCATCGCGCCGAGCAGGACGGCGGCGTCGGCGACCGTGCGCGCCATCGGGCCTGCCGTGTCCTGGCTGTGCGCGATCGGCACGATCCCGCTGCGGCTGAGGAGCCCGAGCGTGGGCTTGATGCCGACCAGCCCGTTGGCGCCGGACGGGCAGACGATGGAACCGTCGGTCTCGGTGCCGACGCCGATCGCCGCGAGGTTGGCCGCGATGGCGGCGCCGGTGCCCGCGCTCGACCCGCAGGGATTGCGATCGAGCGCATACGGGTTCTTCACCTGGCCGCCGCGGCCGCTCCATCCGCTCGTCGAGTGCGTGGACCTGAAGTTCGCCCACTCGCTCAGGTTCGTCTTGCCGAGGATGACAGCGCCGGCCGCGCGAAGGCGGCCGACGATGAAGGCGTCCCGCGAGGGGCGGGCCCCTTCGAGCGCCAGCGACCCGGCCGTCGTCATCATCTTGTCCGCTGTGTCGATGTTGTCCTTGATGAGCACGGGGATGCCGTGCAGCGGCCCGCGCGGCCCCTTCGCCTTGCGCTCCGCATCGAGCACATCCGCGATGGCGAGCGCATCGGGATTCACCTCGATCACGGCGTGGAGCGCCGGACCGCCGCGATCGATCTCCTCGATCCGCCGGAGATACAGCTCGGCGACCTGGCGCGCCGTGTAGCGGCCCGACGTCATCCAGTCCTGCAGCTGCACGGCGCTGGCTTCTTCGAGCGGGAACGCCGGCGGCGCGGACCGCTGGACGGCGAGGGCGAGCACCAGGGCGAGAGCAGCGCGCTTGATCATGGCGCTGCTACTCTAGCTCACCAAATCACCAAATCACCAGGTCACCAGATCACACATCGAGCCGATCCACGATCGCCCGCCACGTCCGGGCTGACGGGGTGTATTCGGCCGCCAGCGTGGCGCCGCAGACGGTGCCGGTGGTCTCCGCCGACTGGGACCAGACCGGCTCGACCTCCAGGAGCAGGCCGATCCCGGCGAGTTCGACATCGAAGGTCTCCGGGAGCTGCGCCCCGTCCGGCAGCTCGATGCGCAAGCCGCCATACGAGACGTCCACGACCGCCCCCGGGCGCCCCTTGACCGTCACGCGGAAGCCCCCCACTACCCGCTTGCGCGGCCACCGGCGCTCCCGGCGCACATGGCTCAGCGCGTCCGCGACCGTCTGCTGGAACTCCGCCGGGCGGATCGGCTTCCGCACCAGGCCCGCGCGGTACCGGTGGGCCTCGAGATCGATCAGCGGATCGTCGTACCCCGTAATGATGATGATGGCGGTTTCGGGATGGTCGGCCCGCGTCTGCATCACCAGGTGCAGGCCGTTGAACGATCGCAGGCGGACGTCGGAGACAAGGAGGTCGAACGGGCTGACCGCCAGCAACCGCTTCGCGGCGTCGTAAGTCGCCGCACCTGTCACGTGGTGTCCGGCATCGCGCAGCAGTTCAACAATGCCGGACAACGCGTGCTCGTCGTCATCAAGGACGAGAATTCGATAAGGTAACTTCATGAGCGGGCGGGAGCTGCCCGAACCGGGAGTACGGACAACGGCCGAGGTGGCAATTACGGTGCCGTCCCGGACACAAGGAATGCCCGAGAAATTGCGAGAACGTGTGCGGCGGGTAGGAGATTCTGTAATCGCGATAACGCTAATGGATGGTGGGACCCGGAGCGGCGGCCGCGGCAATGACGCGCCGGATCATCTCGTCGAGGCGACGCGGCTCGATCGCGAAGGGACCGGCGACCGCCGCGCCCGTCGGAATCTCGATCGCGATGACGACGTGCTCGCCCACCGGCTCGACGATCCAGCTGAACCCGCGCAAGGCGACGTGCCGGCCGGTCTGCTCGGGGTTCTTCACGCGGTCGATCGCCAGGAGAATCTCCTTGAGGACCGTTTCGACGTCCAGTTCACGCCAGGCGCGCGGCTCCGTACCGTGCTCGATGCGCTCGGTGACGGCGACATTGGTCTCCCGCAGCACGATTTCCACGTCAAATTCCATCGAGCCTCACCGATCCGTCCATCTGGGTGCGCGCTTCCCGAGAAAGGCGGCGATGCCCTCCGCCGCGTCCTCCGTCTTCATCAGATCTTTCAAGTATAGCTGCTCCAGTTCGGGGAGGACCGCGCGGACGTGCTGCTGCAGCGCCAGCCGTGCCGCCGCCGTCGCGTGCCGGAGCGCCGCGGCGGATTTATCCCGGAGATGGGTCTCGAACCAGCGATCGACGGCCGCGTCGAGCGTGCCGTCCGCGACGACGACCTCGATCAGCCCCGCCTCCAGCCAGTCCGCGGCGGGTATCGACTTCCCAGTCAGGATCGCGCTCGTCGCGCGCGCCGTGCCGACCCGTGGCGGCAGCAGCGCCGACGCCGTCGGCGGAAACACGCCGAGCGTGATCTCGGGCAGCCCGAAGACCGCCGACCGCTCCGCGAAGATGAAGTCGCACGCGAGCGCCAGCTCGAACCCGCCGCCGAGGCACCGGCCGCGGACCAGGGCGGCGGTCGGGGCGGGAAAATCCAGCAGCGCGTAAATCAGCGCGTGGGCTTCCGGCAGCACGCGGTCGATTTCCCCTGGCGCGTGCTCCGGAATGCTCGCGCCGAAGCTGAAATCCCCGCCGTCCCCTTCAATGGTCACCAGCTTCACGTGCGGATGCTGGGCGAGGGTGTCCAGCGCCTGCGTCAGCGCGCCGATCATCTCGGCGGTGACGATGTTGCCTTTCGGATGGAAGAGGCGGAACGCCGCGCGCGTCTGGTCGCGGTTGAACGCGAGCTGAACGGCGGGCCTCATGCCGGCTGCAGCTGCGCGGCGAGCGCGTCGGAGGTCGTCACCGGCTCGCGGCAGGCGAAATCACGGCACACGAAGGCGGTCGCCCGGTTGTCCTGCTGCTGCATCGGTCCGATGAACGGCATCGTCTCCGACAGCGTCCGCTGCCGATCGCCCGGGGTGACCGGCACCACCAGCGCAAACGGCAGGTAGTGGCGCGCGATCGCCGCCCGGAGCGGCGAGGCGCCGCCGTCCTGGCCGAGCACCACGATCTGCATGGCCCCGGCGTGCCACGCCGACAGCCCCGCGAGCATCATCGGAATCACGCGCGCGGCGCGGCCGGCCCGCTCGCCATACCGTCCCAGCGTCCGCTCGATTTTCTTTCGCGCGTCCTCGTCGCCGGTGAGGTGCGCCAGCGCGAGCAGGTTCATCACCGACACCGAGCTCGCCGACGGCTCCGCGCCGTCGTACTCTTCTTTCAGCCGCAGCAGGACGGACGGATCGTGTCCGGTCGTGCTGAACCAGCCCCCGTCGGTCTCGTCCCAGAAGCGCGCGTCCTGCCCCGCCTGCAGCTCCCGCGCCCACGACAGCCACGCCGGATCACCGTCCGCCTGGAACAGCTCGAGGAGCCCCCAGATGAGCGACGCGTAGTCCTCGGCATATCCGTCGATGGCCGCGTCGCCGTCCCGGTACCGCCGCAGCAGCGTCCTGTCGCCGGCACGCCAGAGGCGATCGCGCATGAACTCGGCCGCGGCGCGGGCCGTCGCGAGCCACGCACTCGCGTGCGGGCGCTCGGGGAGCACCCGCGCGGCGCGCGCGAAGGCGGCGATCATCATCCCGTTCCAGGACGTGAGCACCTTGTCGTCGAGGTGAGGGCGCGGACGCGTGTCGCGCGCGTCGAACAGCACCTGGCGCGCGCGGCCGAGAACCGCGATGACCTCGTCCGGCGTCCGGCCGGTCTGCGCGGCGACATCCTCGATGGAGTGCGCCGTGTAGAGGATGTTCATGCCGGTGAACTCCCCTTGCGGGTCGTGCGGCGTATTGCCGTCCGGCTCGATGCCGAAGCGTCTGCGGACGATGTCGGCGTCGGCGCCGAGGAGCGCGCCGATCTCGGCGTCGCTCCAGACGTAGAAGGCCCCTTCCTTCTTGGCGCCTCCCCCAGGCGGCCTGCCCTGAGCGACGTCGAAGGGGATGCTGTCCGCGTCTTCCGCGGAACAAAATCCGCCCGCCCCGTCGCGCAGGTCGCGTGCCACGTAGGTCAGCGTGTCTTCAGCGACCGCCGCAAAGAACTCGCTGGTGGCCTGTCCTGAGCCTTGTCGAAGGGCCTGCGCCGCTTCGAGGTAGGCGACCACGAGCTGCGCCTGGTCGTAGAGCATTTTCTCGAAGTGCGGGACGCGCCATTCCGCGTCCACCGAGTAGCGGTGGAAGCCGCCACCGACGTGGTCGCGCATCCCTCCGAGCGCCATCGCGCGCAGCGATTCCGTCACCATCAGCAGCGGCGGCTGCGCGCCGGTGCGCGCGTGCTCGCGCAGGAGGAACAGGAGCTCCGAGGGGCGCGGAAATTTCGGCGCGTCTCCGAAGCCGCCGTTCCGGCGGTCGAACGACGTCTGGTAGTGCTCCACCGCATCGGTCAGCGCGTCGGGACCGGCCACGCGGGATTCCGCGGACGCGCGGCCGTCGGCGCCGGTGACGGACTTGAGGCGATCGAACAGCTCGGCGGCCGCGAAGT
>DAIUEK010000166.1:0-2651 GCA_036845165.1 Vicinamibacterales bacterium
CGCGCTCGGCGAGCGCGCGCGCGAGGTCGTAGACGTGCCGCTCGAGGCCGCCGTATCCGTGCAGTGGGAACACCGAGCGGGCGACGAGCGCGACCTTCATGCCAGGCCCTCTCCCCTCGGCCCGACACGCGACCTTCCAGGTCGCCGCGTTAACTCCTCGTACAACCGCTCGACGCGCGCCACGACCGCGGCCGCGTCGAACTCCCGCTCCACCTTGCGCCTCGCCGCTTCTCCCAACCGTTGCCGCAGCGCCTCGTCTCCCCGCAGCCTTCTCACATCGTCCGCCAGGCCTTCCGGCGTGGAGGAGAGGAGGCCCGTGACGTCCGGTTCGATGATGTCGCGCGTGCCTCCCGTGTCCATCGCGGCGATCGGGACGCCGAGCGCGCTCGCTTCGATCAGGACCCGGCTGAGAGATTCCGGACCGCGCGACGGGAAGATGAGCATCGACGCGTTGGCGAGCAGGCGCGAGGCTTCGCCCCTGTCCACCCACCCTGTGAATTCGATCCGTTTTCCGGACGCCTTCGCGGCGAGTTCGAGCGCCGCGCGATCCGGTCCATCGCCGGCGACGACCAGCGGCCAGTCGAGATCCGCCTGCCGGACGACGTCCACCAGAAAGCTCGTGCCTTTGTTCGGCGCGAGCTTGCCCAGGTAGAGCGCGTACTCGCGACCTTTCGTCGCTCCTCGCTCCTCGCCCCTCGCGCCTTGCTCTTCGCCCCTCGCGCCTCGCCCCTCGCGCCTCGGCGCCGCGCGCAGCGCCTGGACGTCCACCGGGTTGGGAATGACTTCCATCCGCGTGCCCGTGAGCTCCGGCGCGCGCTGGACCAGGTCGAGGGCGATCCGGTGGCTGACCGCGATGACGGCGTCTGCTTTCGCGAGTCCTGTTCGCTTGGCGGCGAGGTTCGATCGCATGTACGGAATCATCGGCAGCGCCAGCGGCCACAAAGCATTGGCGCGCGGCCGGATGCAGACGCGCATGTTGCCCGTCGTGCACTCGGGGCACAGCGCGAGTCCCGTGCTCGTGTGCAAAAGATCCGACCAGTAGCAGACCGGCCAGTAGTCGCGCACCGTGGCGACGACAGGCACGCCCGCACCCTTCGCCGCCTCGATCGCCGCCATCGTCGTCATGACGTGCTGCGCGTGGACGATGTCCTGAGGGGTATTTCGCAGGTAGGAGGCAAGATACTCCGTCAACGATCGCGTCAGCTTCTCGCTCTTGTAATAGTTCCGGACGAACGGGATGTTCGGCGCCGGCGCGCCGAACTGGCGCACGCGGAAGCCATCGTATTCCGTCTCGCGCACGCCGGACGGCGTGCCCGGTTGTGGCTGGACGATGGTGACGTCGTGCCCGCGCGCCCGCAGGCCGCGCCCGAGCTCGTACGTGCTCCAGCCGCTGCCGCCGCAGACGGGTGGGAACGCGTCGGTCGGGATGAGGATCTTCATCCTCTTTTCTGTATGCCTCGGGCGCGTGCGTCGGTGATGGCTCCCTCGAGCGCCCGGCAGTGCGCGGCCCAGCTGTACTCGCGCACCGCGCGCTCGCGCGCCGCGGCGCCCAGGCTCTTCCGCAGTGCCGGGTCCGTGAGCGTCAGCAGCGCGTCCGCCAGCCCTTCGGCTTGCCCGCCGGAGCCTTGGCGAAGGCGGGCCGGATCGTACAGTATTCCCTCCCGCCCATCGGCGACGAGCGACGGAATCCGGTCGACGGCCGGAGCGACAACGGGGAGGCCGGCCGCCATGTATTCGAACATCTTCAGCGGCGACCAGTAGAACCCGAGCGACAGCGGTGCGTGGGCGCCCAGGTCGAACGGCGCGACGCCGATGTCCGCGCCGGCGAGCGCGGCCGGCATCCGGTCGTGGGGTACAGCCCCCGTGAAGACAATCGTCTCGATCCCCTCGGCCGCCTGCCGCACGCGCGGCAGCTCCGATCCATCGCCGATCAGGACGGCGCCGATGTCCTGGTGCCCTCGCGCGCGGAGGATCTTGATCGCCTCGACGAGGTGGATGGCGCCGTGCCACGAGCGGAACGCGCCGGCAAAAATCGCGACCGTCGTGACCGCCGGCCGCTTGTAAGGCGCCTGGTCTTCGGCGCCGGGGCGAAAGCGATCGGTGTCGGCCCCCCATTCGAGGACGCGAACCCGTTCCGCGGGGATCCCCGGCGGCAGGATCGAGGCGCTGGGCGAGACGATGACGTCGGCGAGGCGGCAGAGGTGTTCCCGCCAGCGCCGCATCGGCTGGACGAGCAGCGCGCGATCGAGCAGCGCTTTCGACGACCCGGCGTGATCGATCACCGGCGCGTTCACTTCGAGGACGGCCACCGCATGCAACGCGGCCGCCGATCGGATCGCTTCGCCGCCGAAGTTGTGGTACCGCTCGATGATCGCGTCGGGTCGGACGGCGCGGGCCAGCTGCGCGATCGCGCCTGTCCGCGCCAGGCGGAGATGCGTGGAGCCGAACGGCGGAGGCATCGGCACCCATCGCACGACCGAGGCGTGCGGCGTCCCGGTGCCCGGCGTCACGAGCGCCGTTACGTCATGCCCGAGCGCGGCCAGCCCTTCGGCCACGGCCGCCACGTGGACGGATCCCCCCTTGGTGCCGGGCACGGTCTGATCGATGGCGGAGTAGAGGATCTTCATGCGTGGCAGGCCGCAGAGATAGCG
>DAIUEK010000166.1:2751-5148 GCA_036845165.1 Vicinamibacterales bacterium
GGCCTCCTCCGAGCCGGCCGAAGGCCGGCTGCGATGGACACGTGGAGAGCCGCGCCGGTGTTCGCGCCCTCTGCGTGTCCGCGCCCTCTGCGAGAGATCGTACGTAGCTCTTTCACTCTGTGCGTCTCTGTGAACTCTGTGACTCTGTGTTGGATGTTTCTCCGTGCTCTTCGTCGACTCCGGGAACTCTCTCCAGCAACGCGAAGAACGGCCCGGACTCGATGCGTCCGAAGAGGAGCACGTCGAGCTTCATCGCGGCGCTGAGCGCGCGGAGGAGCGTGCGCGTGACGCCGCTGGACGCGATCCGTGCCTTGCCGGCGGCGCGCGCGGCCTTGAGCGCGTCTTCGTCGCTCATCGCCCCTGGCGCACTCCCGGCACCCTGCGCACGCCTTTGCGCCCGTTTGGCCATCTGGCGCTCCGCCATCCGCATCAGGATGTTCTCGACGAAGCCGCCGACGATCGGCGTGTAATAGCGGATGCGCGTGATGCGGAAGCCGGTGTCCGCGGCGACCTGGCGCAGCTCCGGGATGTCCGCGAGCGGGTTCAGGTGATCGGACTTGCGCAGCCGCTCCTGGCGCAGGTCGATGAGGCCCAGGCGTTCGAGCTGGCGCGCGAGCGCGTTGATCCACCGCAGCCCCACGGCGATGGGCGCATTCTTTCTGACGTGCGTGTAGACGAACAGTGTCCCCCCCGGTGCGATCACGCGCGCGGCCTCCGTCAGCATGCCGCGCAGCGCGTCCGGGGACAGATGCTCGAGCACGTCGAGCGAATAGCCTTTCGTGAAGGTGGCATCGGCGAAGGGCAGCCGCCGGAGATCCCCGAGGAGCAGGTCCACCTCTTTCCGCGACTCGTGCGCGAAGAACGGGCTGATGTCGATCCCGACCGCCTGCGCGTGCCAGTCGCGGTTCCACAGCAGCGCGCGTCCGCTCCCGCACCCGAGATCGACGACGAGGTCGTCGGGGCCCGGTGCGAGGAATTCGCGCAGCATATCGTTGCGGATCTTCGAGCCCAGAAGCGGCGGCGACACGCGCTCGTGACGCGCGTCGGCGTGGAGCGCTTCATCCAGGTACTTCGTCTTTTCCTCGAAGGACTCGTGCGGGCGGAGATCCAGGAAGTCTGTTGACGAGCCGCCGTATTGCCGTCCGCACGACAAGCACGTCAACGCGGATGGCTCACCCGCGAGCGTGCCGTGGCAGGCCGGGCACCGGACGAGCGCCAGCAGGCGCGGGGAAATCACGCGGACGCTCCCGTCACGGCGGCGAAGAGCGCCTCGAGCCGTTCCGCGCGCCGCGCCCAGGTGAACGCGCGGACATCCTGCAGGGCCTGCTCCGCCAGCCGGGCGCCCAGCGCCGCGTCATCTTTAAGGCGTTTGATGCCGGCGACCAGGGCCTGTGGATTGCCAGGCTCCACGAGCAGCGCGTTCTCCCCGTCCCGGAGGACCTCGCGCAGCGACGGCAGATCGCTCGCGACGATCGGCCGGCCTGAGGCCATGTATTCGAACAGTTTCAAAGGGGAGGTGAACGTACTCGAGATTGCAGATGCCGGATTCGGCAGCGCAAGGACATCCGCTTCGCGCAACCATTGCGCGACCTGCGCGGGCGGAACCAGTCCGGTGAACGTCACGCGCGACGCGCAATGCAACTGCTCCGCGAACGCCTTCACCCGCGCGAGGTCCGGTTCTTGCTCGTGTCCCCCGACGATCAACCCCCGCGTGTCCGCCAGCGCCGCCACCGCCTCGATGACGAGATCGACGCCCTTCCACGGATAGAGGTGGCCCGCGTAACCAATCGTGAAGCCCTTTTCAGTGCGCTCTCTGCGTGTCTGCGCCCTCTGCGAGAGATCTTCCTCCGTTCCAACCGTCAGGCGCACTCCATCGGGCACGACCGCGATCCGTGGCCGTTCACCGAATCGCGCGGCCAATTCGCGCGCGAGACCCTGCGTGATCGTGACATAGCCGTCCGCGGCGCGCCACACGTGCGCCTCGCGGCGGGCCAGCCGGCGCAGCTTCGCGGCGGACGCCTTCGGCCCTCCCGTCAGAAGATCCGGCAGCGCGGCGGCGGCGTCCGCGGCGATCGTGTGCGCCTCGTAGACGACCGGCGCGCGGAGAGAAGATGGCAGCCGCAGCAGCAGCGACGCCAGCCCCAGGTCGCGCGTGAAGATCAGGTCCTGCCGCCCGCGCCCCGCGGCGCGACCGAGTGTGAACGTGAGGTACCCCACCCGTCGCGAGGTGGCGGGTCCGGTGATCGGCGCCACCTCGATCTGCAGCCCCGCGATCCGCGGCAGCCCGTAGAACGCGAACGGATCCCGCGGCGGCGTGTGCGAGTCCGGGCGCACGACCAGCGTCACCTCGTGCCCGCGCGCCGCCAGCGCGTGGCACGTCTCCATCGACTGGATGCC
>DAIUEK010000167.1:0-5132 GCA_036845165.1 Vicinamibacterales bacterium
CCCGCCGACCGTATCGTGGCCATGCGCGTGCCGGCCCGCGAGGCGAACCCCGTAGCGGCGCGCGTGGCGGCCATTCCCGGCATCGCCCGCGTGACGGTTTCGTCCGGGATCCCGGGCGGCGCCATTTCCCGGTCGCGGGCGGTTCTCGTGCGCACCGACGGGGGGCGCGCCGTCCCGATGTCCAGCATCGCCGTCGCCGACGCATTCCTGGAGACACTCGGTATCCCGGTCACGCGCGGACGATCATTCGACACGGGCGAGCTGCGGGCCCGGGCCGCGGTGGCGATCCTGAGCGAAAGCGCGGCACGCGCGTTGTCGCCGGCGGGCGAAGCCGTCGGGATGCGCATCCACCTGTCCGGCCATCCGGATACGACGGCGATCGTCATCGGCGTCTGCCGCGATGCCGTCGATTACGGCGCGTTGTCGCGCGCGGGTCTGTTCGCGCCGGACATGTATGTGCCCTACGGAACGGACGGGCCGAACGCGGTCGTGCTGGCGCGCGTGGCCACGGACCCGCACGGCGTCCTGCGCGCGATGGCGGCTGCCGTCGAGACGCCGGCCGGAACCCCTCGTCCTCAGCCCGCCGTGATCGCCGACGAGGTGGGCTTCCACGATCCAGGGGCCGGATTAGTGGTGTGGCAGATGCTCGGAGGATTCGCCCTGATCGCGCTGCTGCTCGCGGGCACGGGGATCTTCAGCGTCATCAGCCAGTCCGTCGCCCAGCGGACGCGCGAGCTCGGCATCCGGATGGCGCTCGGCGCGACGCCGCGCGGCGTGCTCGGCCTCGTGCTGGGGCGCGAGACGAAACTGATCGCCGCCGCGCTCGCCAGCGGCGCCGTGTTCACGCTCGGACTGACGCGCGCGCTGTTTGCGGAACTCGCGGCGCTGAGCGCGACCGCACCCTCTGTCTGGATTGCGCTGGTGGGATTATGCGGAGGCGTCGCGGCCGTTTCCGTCCTGCTCGCGACCTGCCGAATCGTCCGCCTGGAGCCTTCCGTCGTCCTCCGCCGCCTCTGAGCGCGACCAGGGACCCACGACCAGGGACCAAGGGACCAGGGACTATGCGGCCTGCTGCACGTCCTTCTCGACCTGCCCGTCGCGCACGTAGATGACGCGGTGCGCGTGGGCGGCGATGTCGGCCTCGTGCGTCACGAGAATGATGGTGTCGCCCCCCTCGTGCAGCCGCTTGAATACCTGCATGATCTCCTCGCCCGTCTTCGAGTCGAGGTTCCCGGTCGGCTCGTCCGCGAGCAGGATGGACGGGTTGTTCACGAGCGCACGGGCAATGGCGACGCGCTGGCGCTGTCCGCCCGACAGCTCGTTGGGCCGGTGGGTCGACCGTGACGTGAGCTCGACCTTTTCGAGCGCCTGCATGGCGCGCGTGTGGCGGTCCTTCGACGAGACGCCGGCGTACACGAGCGGCAGCTCGACGTTGTGGAGCGCGGTCGCGCGCGGCAGCAGGTTGAAGGTCTGGAAGACGAACCCGATCTCTTCGTTCCTGATCCGCGCGAGCTCGTCGTCGTTCATCGACCCGACTTCCTTGCCGTTCAGCTGGTAGCTGCCCTTCGTCGGCGTGTCGAGGCAGCCGATGAGGTTCATCAGCGTGGACTTGCCCGACCCGGACGGCCCCATGATCGCGCAGTATTCGCCCCGCTCGATGTTGATCGACAGGCCGCGCAGGGCGTGGATTTCCTCGTCGCCCATCACGTAGGTCTTCCAGAGATCGCGCGTCGTAATCATGTCCATATCAGGTGTCTCTTACGCGAAAGGGCGCGAACGGTTCCCGATCAGCGCTTTTCCTCTTTCAGCCGCTGGACCAGCAACCGGACCGACGCCGGAGTATCCGGGGGGAACAGTGCTTCCCAGTCTCTCACATCGACCGGGACGAGCACAGGCCCCGCGTTGCGCGTCTTCCGGCGCTGCTCGCTGATGGCCGTCGACAGATCCTTGGACGGGGCCAGCCTCGGACCCACGAGGAGCACGCACAGCGTCGCGTCGGGCGTGTTCCCCTTCATCGCACGGGTCCAAACCTCGGCGACCGCGTCCGCGTCGACCAGGGGCACGAACTTCACCAGCAGCCGGACCTTGTCGTCCGCCTTCTTGAACAGGCCCCGCTTCGGCTTCGAGGTGACCGCCAGGTCGAACCCGCTGACCGCGAGCGGCTCGGCGTTACCCATCACGTCGCTGATCGCTTCCCGGAGCCGGGACAGGCTCGCCTTCTTCACGAAGTCGATGCCCGCCGTCGAGGAGGGGCGCGATCCTGCATTTGCGCTGGACGATGAGGAGGACGACGACGAGGACGAAGAAGACGAGGACGCCTGCGGTGGAGGCTGCGGCTCGGCCTCGGCCGGCGGGCGAGCGGGCGTGGGCGCCGCGTTCGGCGCCGCGCCGCCGCCGAACAGCTCCTCGTTGTACTTCGCGCGCATCCCCGGATCCATCAGGATCCGGTAGGCTTCGGTCAGATCGGCGGCGATCCCCGAGGCCATCTCCTGGAACTCCTGGCCGAGGTGCTGGACTTTGTCCGGATGATAGCGGGCGATCTCACGCCGGAAGGCCTTCTTGATCTCGTCGGGCGGCGCATCGGGCGCGACCGAGAGCATGGCGTAGAAGTTCCTCAACGATTCGGGTTCTTGAATTCCGCGACGTTCCCCGCCGGGAGTTCCGGCGTGCGACGCTGGTCGCGCAATTGCTTCTTGGAGGGCTTGGCCGCCGTGCTGGTGGCGCAGTACGGGCAGAACTGCCATCCGGGCTGCAGCGAGCGGCCGCACTTCGAGCACCCGGAGTTCAGCCGATGGCCGCAGTGCGGGCACGCCATGAAATCGACGCCCACCGCGCCATGGCATCCCGGACACAGCGTCCGGACTTCTTTCACTTCCGTGACGACGCGGAACAGCTCTTCCGCGCTCGTGGCGCCGGACTTCACCTTGGCCAGCGCGTCTTCGCCGAGCGTGATCATGCCGCCCGCGATCGCGGCGTCCCGGATCATGTCCTCCCCCGCCTTCTGCGCGATCAGGCGGCGCACCTTGTCGTTGATGCGCATCACCTCGTAGATGCCCATGCGCCCGCGGTAGCCCGTGTGGTTGCACTCTTCGCAGCCGACCGACCGGTAGAACACGAAAAGCGCGGCGTCGGTCTCCGTCATGTTGAGCGCGCGCAGCGTCTCCGCTTCGGGCGTGTACTGCCGGCGGCACGCCACGCACAGGCGGCGCACGAGGCGCTGGGCCACGACGCCGATGAGGGCGGACGCGATGACGTAGGGCTCCAGGTTCATGTCCATCAACCGCGTCGCCGTCGACGGCGCGTCGTCGGTGTGGAGCGTGGAGAGCACGAGGTGCCCCGTCTGCGCGGCCTGCATGGCGATCTTCGCCGTCTCATGGTCGCGGATTTCACCCACGAGGATGACGTCCGGGTCCTGGCGGAGGATCGCGCGCAGCGCGCTCGCGAACGTGAGCTTGGCCTTCTCGTTGACCTGCGTCTGGTTGATGCCGGGAATCTGATATTCGATCGGGTCTTCGATCGTGATGATGTTGGTGCGGCCGGACTTGATCGACGTGATCGCGGAGCTGAGCGTGGTCGTCTTGCCGCTGCCCGTCGGCCCGACGACGAGGATCATGCCGTGCTGGTGCTTGAGGAAGTAGCGCAGCTCTTCCATCGCCGCGGCGGAGAAACCCAGCTCCTCGAGCGGCGGGGCCCCCTTGCGGGAATCGAGCACGCGCATGACGACTTTCTCGCCGTATAACGTGCGCAGCGTCGAGACGCGGAAATCGACGTCCTTGCCGTCTTCGGTTTTCGCGCGGAGGCGGCCGTCCTGCGGCAGGCGCTTTTCGGCGATGTCCATGCCCGCCATGATCTTCATACGGGCGACGAGCCCTTCGTGGACCCACTTGGGCAGGTCCATCACTTCCCTCAGGATGCCGTCCAGGCGGTGGCGGATGAGCACGCCTTTCTCGGCCGGCTCGATGTGCACGTCGCTCGCGCGGCTGGTGATCGCGCTGTTCACGACGAGATCGACGAGATCGATGATCGGCGCGGAGTCGCTCCCCTCGCGCAAAGCGGCGGTCGTGACCGCCGTCTGCTCGAAGACGTCGAGGTCGCTGCGCTGCACGAGCGCGGAGCCGACGCCGGGATCACCCCGCCGGCCGGTCGTCTTCGGCTGGCCCGCAGGGACGGCCAGTCCGCCCGTGACGCCGGTGTACTTCGCCAGCGCCTTGTCCGGATACCCGGTTTCGATCGCCTGCAGGATGTCGGTGCGGGTCGCGACGACCTGCTTGATGCGGTAGCCGGTCTGGAACTCGAGGTCCTGGACGAGGCTGAACAGCAGGGGATCGGACATCGCGACCGTCAGGAGGTTTTTCTCCAGCTTGACGGCCACGCAGACGCGCTTGAGCGCGACGTCTTTCGAGATGAGCACGATCGCCGCCGGATCCGGCGGCTCGTCGCTCAGGCTGGCATACGGGAACCCGAGCTGGTAGGCCAGCGCCTTGGTGATCTGCTTTTCGGTCGCAAGGTTCAGGCGTACGAGGACAGACCCGACACGTTCGCCGGTCTTCTTATGCTCGGCGAGCGCGACCTGGAGATCGTCCTCCGAGATCAGACCCGCTTGAATGAGACATTCCCCGATTTTCTTGCGCACTCGCCCCTCTATACTTCGGCGCAACCCTGTCCCGATGCGTCCGCGCCCACCGCCATGCGGCGCCTGGCGAAACCTCGACGAAACCCGCGCATCTGAAAGCGCGGGCAAAGGCGGGGGGGAGCGATCTTAGGTCGATTCCCCGCACACCGCAACTGCCTGTCGCAAATGTCTTAACTTAGCGGCCGACCAGTCCGATCCCTATGACCCGCCCCCCCAGGGCTACACGGATTTGCACACCTGACGGCTCCCTGAGGACCACGGCGCGCTGGTCGATCCCGACCACGGTCCGGCGTCCCAGGACGTCCCCGATCGCGATGATGTGGCCGTCCTCAATCGTCGCGAACCGGCGGTCGGCCGAGACGAGGATCGCCGTCACCCGCGGGATCGGGTCCTTCAGCAGGGGCGGCATGGGCCGCGCCGGTGTTCGCGGGACGAAACGGCCCGCGTCGGGCTTATCGGCCGGAGCGGGCGGCGCGTTCAGGCCGGCCGGGTTCGACTC
>DAIUEK010000168.1:0-5101 GCA_036845165.1 Vicinamibacterales bacterium
TGATCCACGTGTGGAACGGCGGCACCGCCGCCAGGTCCCTGGCGAGGGACGCGACCTGGTCGGAGCTCAGATAAATAATCAACCCCTCGGTCATGACCACGGCGCGTGACGCGCCCGAGGCCAGCCGCGCGAACACCGCGCGCCGCGCGGTTTCATCCGAGAGATCGAGCCGCACGCGTTCCAGGGCGCACACCGGCGCCGCTCCCTTGAGGACGCCTTCCTTGTAGTCGAGGACGCCGGGCAAGTCGACTTCCACCCATCGCAGCGTCTTCGGCAGATCCATGCGATAGGGACGCGTGTCGAGCCCGGCCGCGAGGTTGACCACGAGGTCCGCGCCGCCGCGCACCGCCTCGGTGATGAATTGGTCGAAGAGGCAGGTCCGCGCCGTGAAGGACCACGCGTTCCGGTCCCCGAACGTCTGAGCCTTGGCGATGGCTTCGCCGCGCGCCCCGGCCAGCTGCCGCGCGAACGGATCGCGGAACAGGGCGTCCGGACGATCGGTCTCCTGGGCGCGGTAATACGCGACCCAGCGTGCCGTGTCCGATATGTCGCGCACGAGACGGGTGTCGGTGGGCTCCATGCGGACATTTTAACAGTCGCCAGTCGCCAGTCGCCAGCTTCCAGCAGGAAACGCCGGAAACCGGTGACTGGTAACCGGTAACCGGTAACTGGTAACGGGTAACTGGTAACTGTCTACTGTCCGCTGCCGCCGCGTCCGGCCGCCGCGGGCGGCTTCAACTGGTACTCTTTCGGCGGATCCATGTTGAGGAGATACTTCACAAAGTAATCCCAGCGCCGGCGTGTCATGTAATTCGCCGCGTCACCGTAGCCGTGACGCTGGTTCGGCAGCATCAGCAGATCGAAATCCTTATTCGCCTTGATGAGCGCCTCGACGACGAGGAGCGTGTTGTAGGGCGGCACGTTGTTGTCCATGGTGCCGTGCGCCAGGAGCAGGTGCCCCTTCAGGTTCTTCGCGTGATTCTGGTTCGCCTGGTCCTCGTACGCCGCCGTCGTGTCCGTCGTCAGCAGCGGCATCCATTTCTCGGCCCAGTCGTCCTCGTACACGCGGTTGTCGTGATTGCCGGACTCGGAGATGCCGACCTTGAAGAAGTCCGGATAGCGGAACATCGCGTCGGCGGTCGCGTAGCCGCCGCCCGAGTGTCCCCAGATCCCCGCGCGATCCAGGTCGATCCACGGATACTTCTGCGCGAGCTCCTTCATCCCCGCGACCTGGTCGGGCAGGGTGTTGTCGCCCATGTTCCCGTAGTAGGCCTCGTGGAACTTCTTCGATCGCCACGGCGTCCCCATCCCGTCGATCTCGACGACGATAAAGCCGAGCTCGGCGAGCGCCTGCGAGTCGCCGCGCGCGGGGTTGAACGTGCGCCCGCCCACGCTGCCGGTCTGCGGCCCCGGGTAGATGTGGTTGATGATCGGATACTTCTTTGACGGATCCAGGTTCGTCGGCTTGAACATCAGGCCGTAGAGATCCGTCTGGCCGTCGCGGGCCTTGACGGTGATGGGCGTGGGCGGCTTCCAGCCGGTCGCCACGAGCTTCGAGATGTCGGTCTTCTCCAGCTCGAGGATCTGTTTGCCGGTCATGGCGTCCCGCAGCACGGTCACGGGCGCCACGTCGGGTTTCGAGTAACTGTCGGTGAAGTACTTGCCGGACGGGGAGAGCGCCGCGTCGTGCGTGGCGTCTTCCGGCGTCAGGAGCTGCAGTCCCTTGCCGTCGAAGCCGACGCGATACAAGTGACTGAAGTACGGGTCGCGTCCCTTTTCCCTGCCGACGCCGAGGAAGTGGATCACGCGGTTCTTCTCGTCGACCCGGAGCACTTGCGTGACGTTGCCCTCGCCACTCGTGATCTGGTTCTTGAGCTTTCCGGTCTGCAGGTCGTAGAGATAGAGCTGTCCCCAGTTGTCGCGTTCGGAGAACCAGAGGATCTCGTTCGTCGCGGGGAGGTAGCGCCAGTTGACGGCGCCGTTTCCGGATTCAAAGAACGTCGAGACCGTTTCTTCCATGACGTCGCGGACGCCGCCGGTCGACGCGTCGGCCACGCGCAGGTTCTCCTGCCGATGGTCGCGCGAGGTGGAGACGAACGCGAGCTTCGTCGAATCGGGGCTCCAGTAGACGTCCGACCAATCGGCGCCGCGGCACGTGATGTTGTCGCAGAGCGTCGAGCGGTGCTGGTCGGGCGGCATCTGCAGCCGGACAACCTTCGGCGTGTCCACGTCGATGATGACGCGATGGAGCATCGCGACGTTCTCGTCACCCGGTAGCGGCGACTTCCACGCCTCGAGCTTCGGATGGCCGACCTGCGTGGTGACGAGGTACAGGTCGCCGACCTTGCGCTGGTCCTGCTGGAAGGTGGCGATCTTCTTCGAGTCCGGCGACCAGAGCAGGATCGCGCGGTCGCTCTTCGTCCAGCCCGCGTTGTCGGTCGCGTAGCCGAAATCCTGCACCCCGTCGGTCGTCAGCGCGCTTTCCTTCCCGCTCGCGACGTCGCGGACCCACAGGTTCCCGTCCTTGATGTAGGCGCTGCGCTTGCCGTCCGGGGAGGGCACGTCGTTGCGCGCGCCGCCGCGTCCGCCGCCTTGCCCGCCACCGCCGCCGCGCCCGCCGCGTCCGCCCTGCGCGGAGGCGCACTCCGGCAGGTCGCACGTCCCCTTCGTGCCTTTCGCGGGATCGACGAGCGTCGCTTCGCTGCCGGTCGCCGTGGTGACGCGGTACCAGAAGCGATCGTCCGGCAGCCAGTTCGCGCGCATGCCGGAGCGATACACCAGCGGCGTCACGTTGTACGTCATGAACTGTTCGGCGCGCGCGTAGTCCGCGGCCGTCATGGCTGCAGGTTGCTGCGCCACCACCGGCATCAGGCCTCCGGCGCCCACGGCCAGCGCCGATATAAAGAAGACGAGCTTTCTCATCCGGGATTCCTCCGCGGGGAGTATGTCATTTTCCACGTACGATCTCACGCGGAGGCCGCGGAGTAAGCAGAGGGCGCTGAGACCATTTTTCTTAATTCTTGGTTTGCGAGCTCTGCTACCTTTGCGACCTCTGCGCGAGATCGTCGTGACAGCACCCGCTTCGCAAGTGCACGGCTGGTGGTATCTTCACAGTTCTTCGCAACAAGGAGTTCTCCATGCACCGCGCACGTATCGCCGCCGCGTTCATCATCGCGATCGGCCTTCTCATGCAACCCGGCGCTCGCGCCCAACAGGCCCCGCCGGCCGGCCCCTCGACTGGGCTCGGGGCAGGCGAGACGCCGACCATCGATCAGCTGATCTCGCTCAAGCGCGCAGGGTCGGCCGCGATCTCGCCCAACGCCCAGTGGGTCGCCTACACCGTCCGCGACACGAACTGGGACGAGAACAACTACCACACGGAAATCTGGCTTGCGGACGCGAAGTCCGGCGAGCTGCGGCAGCTGACCAGCCACGCGAAGAAGTCGAGCACGGCGCCGGCGTGGTCGCCCGACAGCACGAAACTGGCGTTCGCGACGGACCGCGACGACAAGCGGCAGATCTACCTCATCGATCCGCGCGGCGGCGAGGCGCGGAAGCTGACGTCGATGGAGGAAGGGGTCGGCAGCTTCGCCTGGTCGCCCGACGGCACGTCGATCGCGCTGACGTCCACCGACGCCAGGACCGACGCCGACAAGGAGCGGGAGAAGACGTTCGGCGAGTTCGACGTGATCGGCGAGGGGTTCCGGATGTCCCACCTGTGGGTGTTCGACGTCGCGTCGGGGAAGGCGCGCCGGCTGACGAGCGGGCCGTTCACCGTCGGCTCCTGCAGCTGGTCGCCCGACGGGACGCAGATCGCCTTTGACCACCGCGTGAATCCGTCGAACGCCAGCGGCGGAACCGCCGACATCTCGATCGTCACGGTGGCGGACGGCAAGGTCAGGCCGCTCGTGACCCAGGAAGGGTCAGACGCCGGCCCCGTGTGGTCCCCCGACGGATCGAAGATCGCCTTCAGCTCCGCGATGACGAAAACGCTGTCGTTTCTCAACAGCACCATCGCCGTGATTCCGGCGGCCGGCGGCCGCATCGAATACATCAGCGCCGCGTTCGACGAGGATCCGTCGATCGTCCGGTGGACCCCCGCCGGGATTTTCTTCACGGCGTCCCAGCACACGTGGTCGTTCCTCTACAGCATCGACCCCGCCACGAAGGCCGTGAAAAAGTACGCGCCCGCCGAACAGTGGATCGGATCCGGATTCAACCTCACGCCAGACGGGCAGTGGGCGGCGTTCTCCGCCTCGGACGCCTCCACGCTGGGCGAGATCTACATCGCGCCAGTGGCCACGAACCTGAAGCCGCGCAAGCTGACGGACATGTCCGCGCAGACGGCGACGTGGGCCCGGAGCGCGCTGGAGGTCGTGTCGTGGAAGAGCCAGGACGGCGCCACGATCGAAGGCGTCCTGCACAAGCCGATCGGGTTCGTCGCGGGGAAGAAGTATCCGCTCCTTGTCGTCATCCACGGCGGCCCGACGGCGGTGTCGCGTCCCACGGCGTTCTCGAGCGCGAGCATCTACCCGATCGACATCTGGACGGCGAAAGGCGCGCTCGTCCTCGAGCCGAATTACCGCGGCAGCTCGGGCTACGGCGAAGCGTTCCGGTCGCTGAACGTTCGGAACCTCGGCGTCGGCGACGCCTGGGACGTCCTCTCGGGGATCGACCACCTCATAAAGGAAGGCCTTGCCGATCCCGATCGCGTCGGCGCGATGGGCTGGAGCCAGGGGGGCTACATCTCGGCGTACCTGACGACGCATGACAGCGCGAGGTTCAAGGCCGTGTCGGTGGGCGCGGGGATCTCGGACTGGATGACCTACTACGTCAACACCGACATCACGCAGTTCACGCGTCACTACCTGAAGGCGACGCCGTGGGATGACCCGCAGATTTACGCGAAGACGTCGCCGATCACCTACATCAAGAACGCGAAGGCCCCCACGCTGATTCAGCACGGCGCGACCGATCAGCGCGTGCCGCCGCCCAACGGCTTCGAGCTCTATCGCGGCCTGCAGGATGTCGGGGTGCCGTCGAAGCTGATCATCTATAAAGGGTTCGAAGGGGTCGGCCACGGCCCGTCGAAGCCGAAGTC
>DAIUEK010000169.1:0-5081 GCA_036845165.1 Vicinamibacterales bacterium
GATCTCGAAGACTGGCGGCGCGAACGAATTCGGGGTCGTGCTCGGCGATCGCTTCGTCGTCAGCGCCACGGGACAGGGGGTCGACCTCGCGGCGCTCAAGGCAGGCGTGTCGAGCCTCGATCTCGGGAAGATCGAGTCGATGAAGGACGCCGGGGTGAGGCGCTAAATAGCCTGCGGGGCTCTTGGGCGAACATTCTTCGAGCTTTGTCAAGAGCCGACAGGGCGAACCGGTGAGGGGTGAGGCTCCGAGCGCCGCGCGGGATCAGGAGGTCGCGTGAACACCGCGGCGCTGCCGCGGATGCCGAGGGCCAGGGTCAGACCGTAACGCGACGACCGGGTCCACGGTCGTCGCCTGTCGGGCAAGGAATGTAGCAGGCGATGAGGACGAGGCCTAGCGTGGACCGCCTGCGGACATGCTCTTCTTGAAAAAGTCGAGCGCCTGCTGGATCGCCTTGATCTGGATCTCGTCGGGCTTGTACACACCCTTGTCGTCCTTCGGCACGCGAATGAGGTAGCCGTGCACCGGATGGTCATAGGTGACGTGTTCGACCGGCGTCTTCCCGGCCTCCTTGACCCACGTGTAGACCGTTTCGAACAGCCCCTGCAGTTCGTCCTTCTCGCGGTTCATGAAGAACAGCGGTGTGTTCGTGATGCGGTTGATCCGTTCCATGGCGATCTTCTTGTCCAGGAACGGCGCGACCGACTCGATCGTCGGATAGTACGGGTTGTCGCCGGAAAACGCGTCCATCCTGAGCTGCAGCAACTCGCTGACATCCGGCTCCGAGACGATCGCCGCGTTGATCTTCATGCCGTCCGCGAGGGAGCGCAGGATCATCCCGCCCGCGTGGCTGTTTCCGCAGAGCCCCACGCGATTCGCATCAACGTAAGGCAGGCGTTTGACGTATTCGACAATCGTCATCAGGTCGTCGATCTCGAGCGGCGGGCGGCTCATCAGCTGGTTCGCCTGCTGCTTTCCGACCTGCAGCTTGTCCACCTTCGTGTACGCGTACCACGCCTCGGCGCGGTACTGCAGCCAGGCGACGGCGTAGCCCTCCTTCAGGAATCGTTCGAGCGTGTAGCCGTGATTGTCCACGTATTCGCGGATCTGCTGCACGCCCGCGCCGCCGTTGCCGGAGAAGAACAGCACCACCGGGAACGGGCCTCTGCCTTTCGGATGCCGGATGCCGATCGGCGTGTAGAGGCCGTCAACCGTTTCAAGCAGCGTGATGTCCACCGGGATGTCCGACCCCGGCACCGCCTCGGTCATCGTGAACGATTCCCAGGGTTCGGTCACATGCGGCGGTCCGAAAACCTTCGGCGCCTGCCCCGGCCCCGACTGCGTGCCCGGCGGGTTCTGCGCGAATACCGACACGCCGCAGAGCAGTGCGCCGCAGGTCAGCGCCACGATGCGCGTCATTGCTGGGTCCCTTTTTTGGTTGCGTTCTGCCTGTTCCAGAACTCGATGAAGCTCGTCAGGTCCGCGTTGAACAGCTCCGGGTGTTCCCGATACATGAAGTGCCCGCCCTCGTTCACGATGATCATCTGGACGTTGCGGTTCTTGGTGCCGAGGATATCGAACAGCCCCAGCTCCCCGCGCATCATCGCGGCCGGCTCGTTCACGCCCCAGTCGAGCACGTCCTGTTTCCCGGAGTAGATCAGGACGGGCATCTGGCCGAGCACGCCCGACTTGATCCGGTCCCAGGCCTTCGCCCGGTATGCCGGTCCCTGCTTCGCGTAGTCCGGATTGCGTTGCGCTTCGGCGACTTTCGCACGCGCCTCCTTGGACTTCGCCGTCGTCGCCATCTGGATGTCGGCGTCCCAGTACTCCTTGTCGAACGTGTTGTTGCCCCAGGCGAGCTTCTCGACGCGGCACTTCAGCCCCTCATACACGTCCTGGTTCGGGCACTTGAGCAGCTCGGGGTTCAGCTTCGTGTCGCCGTCGGTCGCGGGCGGGTTTTCCGGGCCGTGCGCGACGATGGTCAGCGTCTTGAAGAGATCCGGGTGCTCGATGGCGGTGTAGAGCGCCACGGCGCCGCCCGCCGAGTGCCCGACGATGTGGATCTGCGAGAGCTTCATCGCCTTGATGAAGCCGTACACGAATTCCACCTGCGCGGCGTTACCGTAATCGTGGTTCGCAGGGTTGCCGCTCAGGCCTGAGCCGAGCCGATCGATCGCGAACACGTGAAAACGCTTCGCGAGGCCGGTCATGTTCCGCGACCACACGTTCGCGGTCGACGAGCCGCCCGTCGATCCGCCGTGAATCAGCAGCATCGGCTCGCCGGCGCCCGCTTCGTAGTACCGCGCCTTGACGCCGTTGACGTCGACGAACTTGGCCTTGAGGCCGCCGATCGAGCCGTCCGGCTGCGCGGCCGCTGTCGCGGCTCCGCCCAGCACCAGCGCGACGGCCATTGCACCAACCATCATTCTCATGAGTCCTCCCTTAGGTCAGCTTTGCTACGTCCGCTCGACCGCCGGCTCCCGTCGCTGCTCGGCCTGCGCGGCCGTCGCCGCCGGACCCGCCGCGAGCGCCGCCTGGAGCTGCGGCATATTGAGCGCTCCATCCCACCGCGCAACGACGATCGTCGCCACGCCGTTACAAATCATGTTTGTCGTCCCGCGCGCCATCGACATGAAGCGCTCGATCCCGAGGAGGAGCGCCATCCCGGCGACGGGCACGGTCTGCACGGACGCGAGCGTGGCGGCAAGGGCGACAAACGCAGAGCCCGACACGCCCGCGGCCGCCTTCGACGTCACCTTCATCACCAGCAGGAAGGTGATGATCTCTCCCCATGTCAGGTGAATGTTCATCGCCTGCGCGATGAACAGCGTCGCGATCGTCTGGTAGATCGCCGACCCATCCTGGTTGAAGGAGTAACCCGTCGGCACGACGAGGCCGACGACGCTCTGGCTGCAGCCGAGCTGCTCGAGCTTGCTCATCAGGCGCGGCAAGGCGACCTCGGACGTCGACGTGCCGAGCACGATGAGGATCTCCTCCTTGATGTAGGCGAGGTACCGCAGGATGCTGAACCCGGCGACCTTCGCCGCGGGCCCGAGCACGGCGAGGACGAAGATGATGCAGGTCGCGTAGACGGCCAGCACCACCTTCCCAAGCGGGATCAGCGTCGCGATGCCATAGGTGCCGACCGTGAACGCCATCGCGCCGAACGTGCCGATCGGCGCCAGGTACATGATCAGCTCGAGCGCGGAGAAGAACGCCTTCGACATCTGGTCGAAGAACTCGACGACCTTCTGCCCCTTCGCCCCGATCTTCAGCAGCGCGAGGCCGAAGAGGATCGAGAAGAGCATGATCTGCAGGATGTGGCCGCGCGCGAACGCGTCCACCACCGTCGACGGAATGATGTCCATCAGGAAGTCGATGCCGGACATCTTCGCGGCGGGGTTCCCGACGAACGCCGCGACCGACTTCACATCGAGCTTCGCGGGATCCGCGTTGAAACCGAGGCCCGGCTTGAAGATCACCGCGACGGCCAGGCCGATGAGGAGCGCCACCGTGGAAGCGACCTCGAAGAAGACGAGCGCGCGCACGCCGATGCGCCCGACCTCCTTCAGGCTCGACATCTTGCACAGGCCGCCCACGACCGTGACGAAGATGATCGGCCCGATGATCATCTTGATCAGCTTGATGAACCCGTCGGCCAGCGGCTTCATCGCCGCGCCCGCGTGCGGGTTCACGACACCCAGCACGACGCCCAGGACCATCCCGGCCAGCACCTGGGCGTAGAGCTGCTTGTAGAGCGGCTTGCGCGCCTTCGGGCCGCGCGCCGCGGTTGTCGTCGTCACCTGGCGAACCTCGCTATCTCGCGGCGGCAACCGGATGCTCGTCGAGCGCGAGGATCCGGTTGAACCGCTGCTGCCCTGTCGTCATGCCGATGAAATACCCGAGCTCCACCAGCTCGGGATCCGTGAAGTGCCGATGGAGCCGTTCCCAGAACGCCTCGTCGGCGTCGCGATCGGCGGCAATCGCCTCCGCCATCGAGAGCGCCGCCTTCTGCCGCTCGTCATAGCGGCCCGACCGCTCGTAGTTCATCAACTGCCGGTAGTCTTCCTCGATCACGCCCGCGCCGGCGGCCCGCACCGACCGCTGGTTGCCGCAGTAGGTGCAGTTCACCAGCTTCGACACGTAGACGCGGCACAGCTCCTTGATGCTGTGGTCCACCACGCCGTTTCTGAACACGGTCTCCCACGTGTCCGCGAAGGACCAGAACACCGCGGGCACGTGCGCGCGAATGAGGTGGCTCTCCGGGCGCGGTGTGCCCTCACGCCGCGCCCGATCGATCTCCGCTCGCATCCGCGGGTCCGCTATCGCGGACTCGTCGACGTAGTTGATGGGCAGGTCGGCAGGCATTCCATTCACCTGATCAGTATGATCCGGCCCTGGCTTCCGATGGCTCGGGGACGCCCCGAACCGGATAGTCTGGACTAAAGGTCAGGCCACTCTAACACCAGACGTAATAGGTATGTCAATGCTTCGTATCGCGCCCCTTTACCTTGGCTTGAAAGCGGCGTAGTATGCGCGGACCGGCACAACTGGTATGGTGATCCTACCAGTCGCGAGAGCCGGAGCTTCAGTACCCATTCAACCAGCGAGGTGACATATGTCGATGGTCCCCAAGGATCCAGGCTCCTCGGAAGCGACGGATCGCACATCTCCGGACGAGCGCAAGGGCATCAGCCGGAGAGCCCTTCTCACAGGCGCGGCGGGCGCCGCCGCCGCACTGGTCGCGGGCGCCGTCGCCGCAAAGGCTCAGGTCACCGGGGTCACGCCCGGCGGCGGCGCGATCCCGATGCGCCTGCCGGATGGAGCGCTCAACTTTCTCGACCGCCAGCAGTACATCAACAACATGGAGGTCATCTCCTTCACGCCTGGCGTGACCGTCAGCGTCGGCGAGCCGCTGATGAGCATGTGGGCGAGGGGGAAGCAGCGGCTGCTCCCGGGGGGAGGCGGATGGCTCGATATCAGTGATCCCAAGAACCCGGTCCTCATCGGCGGGCGAGCGCGAGGAGCCGCGCCCGACGCGACAGGACGTGGCGGCCGCGGGCGGGGTGGTGAGGAGGGAGGA
>DAIUEK010000170.1:0-1177 GCA_036845165.1 Vicinamibacterales bacterium
CGCGCCCACCATCGCCACCGAGCCGGTGCACCGCGATGCCCATGACGACTAACCCTACGACGTCCAGGCCCCACACGGCCCGTAGCGAGGTCGCGCCCAGCACACCGCTGACGATGGGGCTGACGGCCATGCCAATGAGCGACGCGGTCGTGAGCAGCCCGAACCCCGCGCCGCGCGCGCTCGCCGGGATGACGCCCGCCGCGGTGGTGTAGGCGGCGGTCATGCCGGCGCCGATGCCGACGCCGAAGAGCGGCGTCGCGACGAACAACCATCGGATATCGTGCGCGGCCACGTAGACGAGCGCGGCGGCGGCTCCCAGCCCGGACGCCCCGGCGATCAACTGGGGCGCGGAGCGGCGCTGCAGTAACGCCGCGCAGTAGTGATGCCCCACCGCGCCGGCCCCGGCCGCGATCGAGAACAACAGGCCCGAGACGAGCGGGATCTTCGACGAGGCGATCCCCAGCTCCCCCACATACAGCGGCAGGATCGGGCCGAAGCTGCGGTCGACGAACTGGAGCCCGAAGATCACCGCGGCCATCAGCAGGAAATTCTCGAAAGCGAGCACGTTGCGGAACGTCACGGTCTCCCTCGCGCTTGCCTCGCCGGAGCCGCCTGGCGGCGAAGGCGTGCGGACGATCCGCTCGTCGTACATCGTGAACACGATGACGAGCGCGAGGAAATAGCACACCGAGGCCACCAGGAACGCGGGCCGCAGCCCCACGATCGCCGCCAGGGCCCCGCCGAACACCGGGCCCACCGCGGGCCCGAGTCGCTGGGCCGTCTGCACGGTGCCGATCGCCTGCGCCATCCGGCCCGGCGGCGCCGAGTCCGCCGCCATCGTCAGCGTCAGCCCGCCGTAGCCGGCGAACACCCCCTGGAGCGCCCGCAGGGCGAACAAGTGCCATGGGCGGCTGACGAACGCCATCGCCCCCATCACGACGACGAAGCTGACCAGCGAGCGCTCGACCATGATCTTGCGGCCGAAGCGATCCGCGAACCGCCCCCAGAGCGGCGCGAGCAGCGCCGTCAGCGCGGGCGTGACCCCGAGGCTGAGGCCCGACCACATCGACACGCGCCCCACGTCCTGGACCCCGAGCTGATGGAAATAGAGCGGAAGGAACGGCATCACGAGCGTGAAGCCCATGAAGCCGATGAACGACGCCGAGGTTACGGCGAA
>DAIUEK010000170.1:1277-5019 GCA_036845165.1 Vicinamibacterales bacterium
GGTCAGAAGCGTATTCTGACCAGGCTCTTCTGTTCCACGTGGATCGTGTCGATGAACCGGATGCGTGCGGGAGCGCTCTGCATGACGATGGAGCTGGTGCGCGTGCCGTCGCCGAAGAAGCGCACGCCCCGCATCAGGCTGCCGTCGGTGACGCCCGTCGCGGCGAAGATGATCTGCTCGCCGGAGGCGAGATCCCTGGAGGTATAGACGCGGTGCGGATCGGAAATGCCCATCGCGCGGCTGCGCTGCTCGTCCTCCGGCTTCCTGATGACGAGGCGCGCGAAGATCTCGCCGTTCAGGCAGCGCATCGCGGCGGCCGTCAGGACCCCTTCGGGCGCGCCGCCGGTGCCCATGACGGCGTGCACGCCGGTGCCGATCACCGCCGCGGCAATCCCCGCGGACAGGTCGCCGTCGCCGATCAGCCGGATGCGCGCGCCGGTGCGGCGAATCTCCTCGACGAGATCGTCGTGGCGCGGCCGCTCGAGGACGACGACGACCAGGTCCTCGACGCGGCGGCCGAGCGCCTTCGCGATCGCCTTGAGGTTTTCGGCCGGCGTCGCATCAAGGCTGACCGCGTGCTTGGAGCTGGGCCCGACGACCAGTTTCTCCATGTAGAGATCGGGCGCGTGCAGCAGGCCCCCCTTGCTGGACGCCGCGAGCACCGCGATGGCGTTGGGCGCGCCGGTCGCGCAGAGGTTCGTGCCTTCCAGCGGATCGACGGCGATGTCGACGGCCGGGCAGGCGCCCGGCGACGCGCGCCCTTTCGCCCCCATGCCGACCTTCTCGCCGATGTACAGCATCGGCGCCTCGTCGCGCTCCCCTTCGCCGATCACGATGGTCCCGTCGATCGGGACCGTGTCGAGCGACGCGCGCATGGCCTCGACGGCCACGTGATCGGATTTGTGCCGATCCCCCTGGCCCATCGTGTGCGCGCAGGCGATCGCGGCGTGTTCGACGACGCGCAGGAAGTCGAGCGACAGATCAGCGTTCATCGATGCTCCATGACGCTGGACATGCATTGGCGACTGCAGATTGCGGACGGCAGATTGACGAATTGACGATGTGCGAGTGCCGATTGGCGAGCCGTACGTCGACCGCACAGCCCGCCAATCGAGAATCGACAGTCGACAATCCGTGAATCATCAATCGCCAATCGCCAATCGCCAAGGGAATCCTAGGCGCCCTTATATGGCGGCAGCTCGCACCGCGTGGGCTTGTCCTGACGGTAGCCCAGGACGTAGTCCGCCTGCATCACCTTGTGAATCTCGCGCGTGCCCTCGTAGATGACCGCCCCCTTGCAGTTGCGGTAGAAGCGGCCCGCCGGGTACTCGTCCGAGTAGCCGTTCGCGCCGTGCACCTGCACGCAGTCCCCCGCGGCGCGCTCCGACGCCACCGTCGCGAACCACTTGGCGAGCCCGGTTTCGCGCGTGTTGCGGCGCCCCTGGTTCTTGAGGACCCCGGCCCGCATCCAGAGCAGGCGCGCCGCCTGGTAGTCGCTCTCCATCTGCGCGATCATTTCCTTCACGAGCTGGTGCTGGCCGATCTCGACGCCGAAGGTCTTGCGCTCCTTCGCGTATTTCGCGGCGGCGTCCCGGCACGCCCGGATGAGCCCGGTCGCGCCGGCCGCGACCGTGTAGCGCCCCTGGTCCAGCGCGAACATCGCGATCTTGAAGCCCTCGCCGGGACGGCCGAGCACGTTCTCCTCAGGCACTTCCATGTCGTCCATCGTGAAGTAGCCGGTGTTGCCCGCGAGGATGCCCCACTTTTCCTTGAGCGTCCCACTGGAAAACCCCTTGAAGGCACGCTCCACGATGAAGGCGCTGATGCCGGACGGATCCTTCTGTTTCTTCTTCTCGAGATCCGTCCACCCGAACACGAGGAAGTTGTCGGCCACGTCGGCGAGCGAGATCCACATCTTCTCGCCGGTGAGGTGGTACCGATCCCCCTTCTTCACCGCCGTCGTCTGCATGCCGCGCACGTCGCTGCCCGCCGCCGGCTCCGTGAGGCCGTAGGTCGCGATCTTCTGTCCCTGCGCTTGCGGCACGAGGTACTTCTGCTTCTGCGCCTCGGTGCCCCACGTCAGGAGCGACAGGCAGTTCAGCCCGGCGTGCACCGACATGATCACGCGGAGCGACGTGTCGACGTATTCGAGTTCCTCGCTGATGAGGCCGAGGCTGATGTAGTCCATGCCGGCGCCGCCGTATTCGGCCGGCACGGAGGCGCCGAGCAGGCCCAGGTCGGCCATCTGCGGGAAGATGCCCGCGTCGAACCGGTGCTCGCGATCGAGGTCGTGGATTTTCGGTTGGACTTCGCGCGCCCCCCACTCGCGGACCGACCGCTCGAGGAGGTGCTGTTCGTCGGTGAGATCGAAATTGAGCATGAAGCCGTCCTTTAGGAAGTATGAAAACGGCCCATTGTATCTGGTTCTAAGGTTCTAGGGTTCTAGGGTTCTGGCGAACGCCATTGCGAAAACACGACGCGTCAGGCCCGCCTGACGGTCACGGCGGCTCCTCGCGTCAACCCCAGACGGTGCGCGGCGCTCGAGGAAGGCGCGGCAAGTTCCAGGTGGTCGGTGCTCCCGAAGAGCGCCCCCACGCCGTCCCCCGGCAGCTCCGCGTAGGTCGCCACGAGCCGCTCGATGCGCTGGCCGGCGGCGTCGATCGTGATGGCCCCCGCCTGTCCCAGCCGCTCCACCATCTTCCGATCGATGTTCGTCACGAGGTTGCCGAAGCGATCGACGCGGAGGACGACCCCGCGGACCTGGTCCGCGCCGGCGTCGGGGACGGGAATATCCAGGCGCTGGAACTCGGAGATCGGGCGGCCCAGCGCCGAGAACTGCGTCCCCTTGGCGATCCACGCGGCGGCCGGCGCGAAGCGATCGCGCCCCTCGAACGTGCGGCTGATGGTCGGACGCGCGTAGCGGCGCTCCGTCAGCTCGACCATCTTCTTCGCCGGCGCGTCGCGCAGGACCGCCGTCAGGACGCCGTTGTCGGGCGCCACGAACCGGTAGTCGCCCGTGTCCACGGCGAACCCGCGCCGGGCGGAGCCGACGCCGGGATCGACCACGGCGAGGAAGATCGTGCCCGCGGGAAAGTACTTGTAGGCCGCCGCCAGTTCCAGCGCACCGGCGGTCACGTCATGCGCGGGAATGTCGTGCGTGATGTCGACGAGCGTCACATCCGGGCAGATCCCGAGGATCACGCCCTTCATGGTGCCGGCGTAATGATCCTGGGTGCCGAAGTCGGTCAGGAGCGCGATGATGGGGCGCATCAGGCCCGTTTCCGCAGCAGGATCTCGCGCGTGTTGCTCTTCAGCAGGAACGACTCGGAGACGAAGAGCCCGTCGAACATCTTGATGATGTCGCGGTTCTGCAGCACGACCTTCGGGCCGCCGGTGCCCGGATGATGGCGATGGCGCAGCGAAAAGGACTCCTCGACGATCTCGTACTTCGTGAACGGCGCGCGCTCGATCGTCTTCGTGCAGAAAAAGCCCATCACCGCGCCGCCCGGCCGCAGCACGCGGACCACTTCCCGCGCGAGCGCCTTCGCGGCGGGCACGTCGAGGAAGTCGAAGATGTCCCAGCAGAGCACGCCGTCCACGCTCGCCTCCGGCATCGTGAATCGCTTCGCGAGCGTCCCGGGCAGCTCGTCGCGCGTGTTGCCGCGCGCGTGCGTGTCGATTTCGCTCGCGAGATTTTCGATGTAGAGCTTGCAGCCGAGGTGCTCGCCGAAGCAGGCGACAT
>DAIUEK010000171.1:0-2425 GCA_036845165.1 Vicinamibacterales bacterium
CCGAGCATGATGCCGTTGATGAAGACGTTCTCGCGGCCGGAGATCTCCGGATGAAATCCCGCCCCGAGTTCTATCAACGCCGAGATCCTGCCCTCCACCTTCACGGTGCCGGTCGAGGGCTTGGTGATGCCGGCCACGAGCTTCAACAGCGTGCTCTTGCCGGAGCCGTTGCGGCCGATGACGCCGAGCGTCCGGCCCTTCGCAACCGTCAGGCTGATGTCGTTCAGCGCCGTGAACGTTTCGTCCGGCTTCAGATTCTTGATCAGGCTGCGCGACAGGAGCGCGCTCTTCAGCGTCGCGAACTGCTTGCGGTGGCTGTAGCGGCGGTAAATCTTGGAGACGCGGGAGACTTCTATCGCGTGCATGGTCACCAGTTACCAGTTACCAGCTTCCGGCTTCCAGCAAGAACGCGGTTTCCGTTCCGTTCCAGGCTGGAGACTGGCAGCCGGAAACTGGAAACTGTTTCTTACACTTCCTCAGCAAACGAGTCCCTCAGTCTATCGAAGATGAAGTAGGCGAAGAGGAAGAATCCGATCGAGGCCACGCCGAGCGCGGCGAGCCACTTCCAGTGCCCGAACGGCCCCTCGAAGAACAGGATCTCCTGGTAGGAGATCGCGATATGGGCGAAGGGGTTGAGGTTCATGAACCGCCTGGCGAGCGGCGGCGCGAAGGCGTACGGATAAATGATCGGCGTCGCGAAAAACCACAGCGTCAGGAGGTTCGACAGAATGTCCCGGATGTCGCGGAAGTGGACGGTGAGGGCGGACAGGACGAGCGCGCACGCCAGCGTGAACACGAACTGGACGGCCACCACGAGTGGAAAACAGAGCAGCTCCGGCAGCGTCAGGGGCGCATGGTAGTAAATCAGAAAGATCGCCAGGATCGGCAGACCCAGAAAGAAATGGATCATGTTCGCCGTCACCGTGACGATCGGAAGGACCTCTGCCGGGAACAGCACCTTCTTGATCAGGTTGCCGCCGGAAATCAGCACGCCGGATGACTCCATCAGCGACGTCGAGAACCAGGTCCACGGAAGCAGGCCGCAGAACATGAACAGCGCGTAGTGATTGACGCCGTTTGCGGCCGGCATGACATACGTGAAGACGAACGTGTAGATCAGGAGCAGCATCAGCGGGTTGATGAAGGACCAGAAGAAGCCGAGGACGGACCCGCGATACCGCGCTTTGAGCTCCCGCGCCACAAGGCTCTGGATGAGCCCCCGGTAGCGCGGCAGGTGGGCGAGGTTATGGAGCATCGACTTCGATGACCAGGGCGGTGATGTTGTCGGGGCCGCCTCCCTCGTTTGCCGCCGCGATGAGGTGCGCGCAGATGTCGTCCAGGCTGGCGCCGGCATCCCCGAGCATCCGCGCGATCGCGTCGTGCGGCACGACCCCGGACAGCCCGTCGGAACAGAGGAGAAACCGCTCGCCGGGCGTCGGCGTGAGCTCGACCGTGTCGATCTCGGGATCGCCGCCGCCCGACAAGGCGCGCGTCACGACGTTGCGCCACGGATGCTGCCGCGCCGCGGTCTCCGTCATCGTCCCCGCCCGCACCTGCTCCTCGACCCACGAATGGTCGTCGGTGACCTGCGCGAGCGTGCCGTTGCGCAGAACGTAGATGCGGCTGTCGCCGATGTGACCGACGCAGGCGGTTCGAGTCCCGGCGAGCAGCGCCGACGCCGTCGTGGCCATGCCGCGCAGATCGGCGGAGTCGGCCGTGGCGTTCGCGATCTGACGGTTCGCCAGGCGGAAGGCGGCCTTCAGCCGATTGCCTTCGAGGCTGATCGACGGCTCGAACGGAAACGGCCAGGTGCGGTTCTTGTCCGCTCCCGCGGTTTCGGCGATGAAGGTCTGGATGGTTTCGACGGCGAGGTGCGACGCCACTTCCCCGGCCGCGTGTCCGCCCATGCCGTCGGCCACGATGAAGAGGCCGAGATCGCCGCGGGTACAGTAGCTATCCTCGTTGCTGCCGCGGCGGAGACCGGGGTCCGTGCGAATAGCCCAGGACAGTCGCATCGACGCTCAGGCCTGCGGAGGGGGCATGCGTTGCCGGCCGACACGGCCGGCAAGCTGGATACGGGAGGAGACCTGCAGGCGCGCGAGTGACTTCATGAGCGCCGAGCGGGCGCGTTCGTAGTCCACGTCCCTGGCGTTCGCCAGGCGCGCTTCCGCGCGCTTCCTGGCTTCTTCCGCCCTGACGGGGTCGATGTCTTCCGCGCGCTCGGCCAGATGCGCCAGGATGGTCACGCGATCCGGCAGCACTTCCGCAAACCCGTATGCGAGCGACAGGTACGTCTTCTCCGGCCCTTTGCGGTACCACATCTCGCCGACCGCAAGCGCGGCGAGCATCGGCGTGTGGCCGGGCAGCACGCCGAAGTACCCCTCGGTGCCGGGGACTTCCACCTCGTCGACCTGCTCGCGGACGA
>DAIUEK010000171.1:2525-4971 GCA_036845165.1 Vicinamibacterales bacterium
CCGACCATGTAGAACGCCTGTTCGGGGACGGCGTCGTGCTGGCCGTCGACGATCTCCCGGAAGCTCTTGACCGTGTCGGCGATCGGCACGTACTTGCCGGGAAGCCCGGTGAACTGCTCCGCGACGAAGAAGGGCTGCGAGAGGAACCTCTGGATCTTGCGCGCGCGAGAGACCGTGAGCTTGTCCTCTTCCGACAGCTCGTCGATGCCGAGGATCGCGATAATGTCCTGCAGGTCCTTGTAGCGCTGCAGCACCTGCTTCACGGCGCGGGCGACGTTGTAGTGCTCGTCGCCGATGATGCGCGGGTCGAGAATGCGCGACGTGGACGCGAGCGGATCGACGGCCGGGTAGATGCCGAGCTCGACGATCGCGCGCGACAGGTTCGTCGTCGCGTCGAGATGCGCGAAGGTGGTCGCCGGCGCGGGGTCGGTGTAGTCGTCGGCCGGCACGTAGATCGCCTGGACGGAAGTGATCGAGCCGTTTTTGGTCGACGTGATCCGCTCCTGCAGCGTGCCCATTTCCGTCAGCAGCGTCGGCTGGTAGCCGACCGCGCTCGGCATGCGGCCCAGGAGCGCCGAGACTTCCGACCCGGCCTGGGTGAAGCGGAAGATGTTGTCGATGAAGAGGAGCACGTCCTTCTTCTCGGCGTCGCGGAAGTACTCGGCGACCGTCAGGCCGCTGAGCGCGACGCGCAGGCGCGCGCCTGGCGGTTCCGTCATCTGTCCGTAGACGAGCGCCGCGCGGGACTTCTCGAAGTCCTGCATGTTGATGACGCCGCTCTCCTGAAACTCGAGCCAGAGGTCGTTGCCCTCGCGGGTGCGCTCCCCGACGCCGGCGAACACCGACACGCCGCCGTGCTTCATGGCGACGTTGTGGATCAGCTCCTGGATGATGACCGTCTTGCCGACGCCCGCGCCGCCGAACAGGCCGATCTTGCCGCCGCGCAGGTAGGGCTCGAGCAGGTCGACGACCTTGATGCCCGTCTCGAACATCTGCAGTTCCGTCGACTGATCTTCCAGCGACGGGGCCGCGCGGTGAATCGACCAGCGCTCCTTGGCGTTGATCGGCCGATCCGGGAAGTCGACGGGCTCGCCGAGCACGTTCATGACGCGCCCCAGCGTCGCCGGGCCGACCGGCATCGAGATCGGGCCCCCCGTGTCGACGACCTTCATGCCGCGGCGCATGCCGTCGGTCGCCTTCATCGCGACCGTGCGCACCCGGTTCTCGCCGAGGTGCTGCTCGACCTCCGCGACGACGTCGATAGGGGCGCCGGCGTCGCCGGGGCTCGACATGATGCGCACCGCGTTGTAGATGGAGGGCAGCTCTCCCCCCGCGAATTCCACGTCGACGACCGGCCCGATGATCTGGACGACCTTGCCGATTTTCTGTGCCGTTGCCGTTGCTGTTGCCATAATTTTGCTGAATCCGACGGTGCTGGGTGCTCGGTGCCTGGTCGGTGGTGCATGGTGCGGGTGCCGGCGCGCACCCGGCATCGACGCGGCGCGCCCGGCACCCCCCACGAGGCACCGAGCACCCAGCACCCATTCTGTTACAACGCTCCTGCCCCCGATACCACCTCGATGATCTCCCGCGTAATCGCGGCCTGTCTGACTTTGTTCATGTAGAGCGTGAGCTCATCGATCATCTCCGTGGCGTTCCGCGACGCGGAGTCCATCGCCGTCATCTGCGCGGCGTAGAACGCGGCGTTCGACTCGAGCAGCGCGCGGAACACCTGCACCTCGACGTGCCGCGGGATGAGCGTCATGAACAGCTCCTCCGGCGTCGGCTCGTACAGGTAGTCGATCTGCGGCCCGCCTGCGCCTGAGAGCTTCGGGCCGCCTTCGCCGCCCGGCTTCGGCGAGCCAGGCGCGATCTCGAAGTTCAGGCGCGGAATCGGGAGCAGCCGCTCGACCACGATGCGCTGCGAGATCACCGAGCGGAACTCGTTGTAGACGAGGTACACGCTGTCGACCTGCCCGGAGATAAACGCCTCGACCGCCGCCTGCGCGATGGCCTGCGCGTGCGAGTACTGGAGCGCCTGGAACAGGTTGACCTGTTCGTAGCGCACCTCGAAGCCCCGGCGCGCAAAATAGTCCCGGCCGCGCCGGCCGACGAGCCCGAGCGCGACTTCCCGCGCCGGGTTCTCGACGATGAACGTGCTGGCGCCCTTGATGGCGTTCGTGTTGAAGCTGCCGCAGAGCCCGCGATCGGCGGTAATCACGAACAGCAGGGCCTTGCCGCCGGCCTGCGGGACGCGACGTTCGTCGAGCAGCGGATGCGAGGCCGGATCGACGCGCGACGCCAGGCTGTTCAGCACCCGCAGCATCTCGGTCGCGAACGGCCGCGCCTGCTGCATGCGCTCCTGGGCGCGGCGCAGCCTCGACGCGGCGACCATCTTCATCGCCTTCGTGATCTGCTGCGTCGACTTGACCGCGCGGATCCGGCG
>DAIUEK010000172.1:0-1273 GCA_036845165.1 Vicinamibacterales bacterium
TGCAGGTGCCGGCGCTCGACGAGAAAGATGTGGTCGATGAGCGTCCCGACCGTCGGGTAGCGACCGCCCGGCTGCACCTCCACGGCCAGGGCATCGGGACGCGCGGCGAACCAGGTCCGCCACTTGTCGCGCTCCTCCTGCGTGTAGCGCAGCAACTCACTGAAATCCAGATGCATGGTCAACTCGTCACGGCCGACGGCTCAGTCATAAAGGTCACAGAGACCACGAAGACCACAAAGGTCTTTTGTGATCTTCGTACCTTCGTGATCTTCGTGAGAAAGCCGTGGGCTCGTCACTTCATGATCTCCGTCGCAAGGACGATGGTCAGCGGACCCAGGTTAAGCGCCCTCACTCCAGCCTCGATCAGTTTTCGGTCGCCGACGATGACGACCGCGAACTTGTCGGGCTGAATGTACTTGTCCGCCGCCCGCTTGACCTCGTCCGCCGTGACGGCGCGGACGCGATCCGCATACGTCGCGTAGTAGTCGGCGGGAAGGTTGTAGAGATACAGCTGCGCGAGCGAGGCCGCGACGTCCCGCTCGGTCTCGAAGTTCCGCGGCAGTTGCAGCGCGAGATAGTTCTTCGCCTTCTCGAGCTCGGCCGCCGGAATCGGCTCGTGGATCCGGGTCAGCTCGTTGAAGAACTCCTTCAGCGCTTCGGCGGTCTTGTCGGTCTGCACGCCGGCCGCGGCGTAGAACGGGCCGACGCCGCGCCGCATGTCGAACGTCGAGGAGGCGCCGTACGCGTACCCGTGGACCTCGCGGAGGTTGTTGTTCAGGCGCGATGTGAACGCGCCGCCGAGCACGGTGTTCAGCACGCGTATCGCGAAATAGTCCGGCGTAGACCTGGGGACGCCGATCCAGCCGATGCGGATCTGCGACTGCGCCGCCCCCGGCTTGTCGATGAGGTACACGTGGCGCGACGTGAGCTGCGCGGCCGGCTCAAACGGCCTGCCAGCCGAGAAGGGCGGACGCCAGGCGCCGAACGCCTGGTTGAGGCTGGGCAGGATCGCGTCCGCGGCGACATCGCCGGTGACGATCAAAAGGGATGTGCCCGGCTGGTAATGCGCCTCGTAGAACTTCCGGAGATCCGCGACGGTCAACGACTGGAGCGACGCCGCGGTGCCGACGAGCGACGTCCCGAAGGGATGCGTCGGGCCGTAGACGAGCCGTGGAAAGGCGAAGCGGATCAGCTGTTCCGGATCGTCTTCCGCTTGCAGCAGCGACGCGAGACGTTCTGCCTTCAGACGTTTCAACTCCGCCTCGGGGAACGT